>QWHP01000173.1 GCA_021404985.1 Actinobacteria bacterium ATB1 | reverse complement strand
GACCGTGACTTTGTACGTGCCGGGTTCGAGATCGAGAGTCACATCACCGCTGCCGAGGGTGGACGCCCAGCGGATGACGTCGACGGTTCCGGACGAGTCCTGGACGAGCACTTTCGCCCCCGCCACGCCCTCCCACAGGTAGGTGAGGTTGTTCCAGCGCTCAGCATGGACGGTGATCTTCCGCGTCGACCCCGGGCCGAGATACTGGAGCGGGACGGACACTTCCCCCACCGGCCTCGCCCCCGCCCCCGGGTAGGGCGACGGCAGGGTGTACGTCGCGGTCTTGGGTCTGTGATCCGGCGCCCAGGCAGAGACGTGATATGTCATGTTCGCGATCAGGCTGTTGCCTGGGGAGAACTCGGTGATCGCCCAACTAGTGCCCGACAGCGAGTTCCCTGTGGGGGGGTTCGTGGGTGGGCTGACGCCGAGCCAGGTCGCGATCGAGAAGGGGAACTGGACGTTGCCCTCCATCGCCAGAGAGAGCTGGTAGTCGTTGCCGGGTAGTGCGGCCCCGTTGGCATCCGTGACCTCGATGCCGGCCTCCATGAACTTGTACACTTCGCACGCGACGTAGACCTCGTCGAGTGGGTTCGGTGTCACGGACGACGGGGTGCAGCCGACCTGCTGCCAGTTCACGTCGCTGATCGACAGGTTGTACGAGACGTCGGTGGCGAGGCCGCTGAAGACGACCTTGCCAGCGCTGTCCGTGAAGTCCGAGCGGTTGCCGAGCGACGCCTGCGAGGCCAGCACGTGCACTCCCTGCGCAGGGGAGGTCCCCGAGCCGCTCCGATCGGTCACGGTCACGATGATCGTGGCGGGGTTGGACGAGTTCGGCGGTGCGACGATGGTTCGCGCGGTCACGGCCTTGCCGTTCGTACCACCGGTCGGTTGCACCCTGACCGAGACCAATTTGGCGTCTGCGTAGGTCGGGGTCGTGCCAGGGGCACTGTCGTCGACCCATGTGATGTCCGTCGTGATCTCGAACGTGATGCCCCTGACCACTGTCTGGCGGACCGGCTCGATCGATCCGGGCGGGTTGCCGTCGACGGTACCGATGTCGTCGTAGGACTGGTCCTCTCCGGTCTCGTCCGAGATGTCCCGCATGCGACGGATGTTCTCGAGCTCGGAGTTCGCGAGGGACGTCGAGATCTGGTTCACCTTCGCCTTGCGCAGGAGGTCGAAGCCCACGGCCACCGCGCCCGTGATGCCGAGGATGACCACCGCCAGGATCGTGAAGGCCATCACCACCTCGAGGACGGTGAAACCTCCGTCTCCGCGTGACTTGCGAGTGTCCCCTCTGTTCCCCGCTCCGTCGATGACCACCGCGCTGCCAGCTCCTCCGAACGCTGCCCCCAACCCGACCCATCAGCGCGTCGCCGGGTCCGCGAGTCGTGCGGACGTCCGACGAGTCGTCACAACGCTTCAATCGACATCAGGGCCTGCAAGCCTTTAGGCCCACGATGTTTGGGTCGCCCGACCCAGATTCCCTTGTGTGGGGGGGCAAGCGTGCCGATTGGTGATGTGAGCGTCCCGGTGCGATCGACCCGTCAGGTACTTTCGTGCGTGCCGCCCGGGGACACATGGAGGCGCATGCGAGACCTCGAGGCCAGCGAGACACGTGTCGAGGTGCGGGGGGACCCCGTCAGGACTGGCCGTCGGCGCGCCGCCTGGGGTGTCGCCGCCGCGTACGTGGTCGTGTCGGCCCTTGTGCTCCTCGCGTTCGGCTTCGGGTCGGACCCACAGGGCGCGAAAGGGGTGATCTTCTGGTCACTTCCCATCCCGGCGATGGCGGCATTCGTGCTGGCAGCCCGCAGGGCGGACCGCGTGCAGCCCGAGCAGATCCGGGCGTGGAGCTTCGCGGCCGCGGCAGTCGCCGTCGCCATCGTCACGCACACTGCCCGTGCTGCGCTCGGCGGCGCAGGCGTCGGACGCAACGTCACCGAGATCATCTACGCCGCTGCCTATGTCGTCGCGCTCGTGCTCTTCTCGTCCGCCCTGCTCATGAGACTGCGTTGGGTGGCGCGCCAGACCTTCTGGCTCCAGATCCTGGACGCTTCGTCCGTCAGCGTCCTTCTTTGGGTGTTCCTCGGGATCGTGGTGGCCGACCATGTCTCGCGCGGGCTTTCGCTTGAGACCACCCTTCTTCTCATGCAGCCCTTGATCATCATGTGGCTCTTCGCCGGTTCGGTATCGCTCCTGCTGACGCCGATGTCAGCGCGCTTCAAGCGAGTGGAGATCGTCTTTGCCGTCAGCCTCGTGCTCGCAACGATCGAGGTCTGGACCGAGGTCTGGTTCGGATTGACGACCGGCACGGCCATGCATCCCATGGCGATGCTGCTCCTCGTGTCCACTTGGAGCGTCGGTGCGATATCTCCGCTGTACGAGAGCCCCGATGCCAGACCACGGGTCTGGCGGGAGGACTACGACCGGGTGGTCTGGCCGTACCTGACATTGGGAGCGATGCCGATCCTCGCCCTGTGGGCCGTATGGAGGGGGAGTTTCGTCTCCCAGGTCATCGCGATCGTCGGGTTGGTCGTCGTGTTCGTCGTTGCCGTCTTCCGCCAGCTCGAGGTCTTGCGGGCGCAGGAGCTCTCGATCGAGCACGAGCTCGAGCTGACGAGGACCGAGACCCGAGAGGCCGCGATCGCTCGATCCCTGGTCGACGCCGCCGAGGCGATGGCGCAGGCTCTCAGCCCCGAGCAGGCCGAGCACGTTGCCGTGGAGACTGCTGCGGGCGTGGCTGGGGTGTCCAACGTCACTGTCGAGGAGGCGGCACACGGCCCGTGTCCAGAGGAGTCGGTGGATCGCCGAGGAGTCCGCTTTCGGATTCCGATCCCCAGAACGGACGGTAGTTACGGACGCGTTCTGGTGGCGGACTGTGATGCCGATGACTGGCGGACGATGCGCACGCTCGAGGGAATCGCGGCACAGCTGGGTGTGGCCGAAGATCGGATCGCACTGGTCGAGCACACATCGAGGGACCAGAGGAGGTATCGCGACATCGTCGACAACCTCCCTTCGGGCGTCCTCGAGGTCTCCTCCGACGGAGCGGTCCTCGCATGCAACACGTTATTCGCTGAGATGTGTGGCCGCTCGCGCGATGCGGTCTGCCGCCTCCGTCTGAGAGACGTCGTCGAGTTCCGGCGACCGACTCGATCCGAGGTGCTTGCTGCAGTCTCATCGGGGAGCGAGATAGATGGTGAAGCCCAGATCCTCACCGCCAGTGGGCGGGTGCGCCAGGTCGAGTTCAGCGCCAGGAGCCTGCAGTCCGCTCCTGCCGCGGAGTCCGAAGCAGAGACCGCGAAGGGTCCTTGGCTCCTCGTGGCGCGAGACGTCTCGGAGCGGCGCGAGAGGAGAAAGCGGGTGGTTCGCCTCTTCCAGGAGATCCGTGCCAAGGACCGTGCCAAGTCCGAGCTCTTCGACAGCGTCATGTCCTCGGCCGAGGAGGAGCGGAGAAGGCTCGCGGCCGAGATCCACGACGGGCCCGTCCAGGCGCTGACCGCGATCGGTCTACGCCTCGATGCGATCGCGGTCCGGATGCAGCCCCACCGGTCTGATTCGTCCGAGGCTTCGACACCACGAACCTTCACCCGGGACCTCGAGTCCGTGCGAGGGGACCTGACGTCGATCCTCCAGGACACACGGGACATAGTCGCGGGCCTAGGTCCGGAAGCGCTCCACGGGGCCGGCTTGGCGCAGGCGACCGCATTTCTCTGCCAGAAGATGGCGTCACGATCAGGTCTCGAGTTGAACGTGGACGTCGGTAGGCTCGACGGTATCCCGGGAACGGTCGAGGCCATGCTGTACCGGATCCTCCAGGAGGCCATGGCGAACGTAGTTCGCCATGCCGGCGCCTCCCGGATCGACGTATTCATGGGGAGGCGGGGTCGCGACGTGGTTCTCGAGGTTGCCGACGACGGCAACGCGAGGCTCGACCTCACGAAGGTCGATTTCGGCAGCCTCGTGGAGGAAGGTCACTACGGGCTCGCCTTCATGCACGAGCGTGTCCGCATAGTCGGCGGGTCCCTCAGGGTGGGACCGTCGGCAGCCGGCGGGACCCGTGTCGCCGTGTCGATTCCGGACGTCGTGGAGGTCGAGGGATGAACCTCCGTCGCGATCCCGTGGTCCGGGCCGTTCTGCCCCCGGGGCGGGCGCTGGCCGTGACGACGTCATTGTGCATGGGCACGACCCTCGCAGGCCTGTGGCTTGCCCTGTTCGCACCACCACGGCTGCGTCTCACGGGCGCGGCCTTCATGATGCTTCCATGGGTCGTGCACTCGACCTGGCTCGCGTCGAGGGTCGGTTGGCGCCTCACGGGCACGGTCGCCATCTTCTGGCGCTGGATCACGTTCGCTCTCGCTGTCACGATTCCCGCGTACGTCGCATGGGGCCTCACCGGCCTGCTGGGGACGGGATTCCATTCGGCAGCTCTGGCGCTCGCCCTCCCCGTGTCAGGACTTGCTTTCCTCTGGGCCCTGTGGGTCCGGAGGCGGACCAGCGAGCCCGGCCGGACACAACTTGGACTCTTCGATCTCGCAGTCGTCCTGTCCGTCGTCGTTGCATACACCGCTTTCTCGATCGTCGTCCCGGTGACCTCGGGCAGCGCCCCCGAGGTGGTGTTCGCCGTCTTCGTCGTCTTCGTCGGCCTGATGATGCTCGGGCTCACGCTGCCCTTCGTCGCGGCATCCGCTCCCCGCAGTCTCGGGTCGGAGCGGATCTTCGCCGGTCTGGTGGCTTCCGGTATGGTGGTTCTCGCCGCAGTGGCGCTGTTCGTCGTGGGCGACGAGCATCCTCTCGCGTACATCGTGCCCCCCTGGCTCCAAGGGATGGTCTGGGCCATCGTCTGGGGGGGGATGGGTCTCTCCACGTATACGGAGTCCTCGAAGGTCGGATCCACGGCACCAGCGACATCTCGAAGTGTCCAGGCGATGTGGCCGTACGCCGTTGCCCTCCTCATGCCGCCCATCGCGATAGCTGCACTTATCGTCAAGCCAGTCGAGCAGAAGGTCGCCGCCGTGCTCGGCTTCCTCCTCGTTCTCGAGATCCTCGTCGTCCGTCAGTTCGTCCTGATCTCGGAGCGACGCCAGAGGCGGGCGCGCGTCGCCGAGTTGTCGGAGCGGGCACACAAGGAATCGGACCGGGCCGGGGCCCTCCTCTCCATGGTCAACGCGCTCTCGTCGCAGGCGGATCTGGACGCCATGGCAGAAACAGTTGTGGACGAGCTCGGTGTGGCGCTCCCGGAAATTCTGGGCATCTCCGTGGTCCTCGCAGAAGCCAAGTCCGGGGAATACGCGGCGCAGGGACTCTCTCATGCGAGCAGAGGCCTGCCCGAGGCAGAGGCAAGACGGGTCTGGGCGGCGCTGAGCCGCGTCGCCAGTCCGGCCGACAGGGTGCACACGGACCTTCTCGATCTCGCCGGTCTCACCCCGCTCGACCCCCGCACATCCCGCCACAGCGCCATCGTCTTTCCAGTCGCGACGCGAGAAGGACGGCGCGTCGGGAGCATCTGCCTCGTGGGACGTGGGGACTGGGGTCTCACGGACTCCGAGCTCGGGCTCGTATCGGGCATGGCACTGCAGCTCGGCATGGGCGTCGAGCGAGCGTCGCTCCTCCACACCCTCGAACGCGGCCGCGACCGCCTGCGAAACGTGGTCGAGCACATACCCGAGGCTGTCGCGGAGGTCGACGCGGAGGGCCGAGTACTGGTTGCCAATTCCGAGTTCGCATCCCTGGCGGGTGTGAAGGCGGAAGCGCTCACCGGATCGGTCGTGCCGGTCGACCTGTCCGAGGCGAGTGTCGAGGGGGGCGAGACATCCCACGTCGGTCCGGATGGGGACGAGAGACTCTTCGAGACCCGGGTGATACCTCTCGAAGGGGAGCGCACGAGATCCGGTGCACGGCTCGTCGTCCTCCTCGACGTCACGGAGGCCCGCCACCAGGAGCGGCGCGTGATGGCTCTCACCCAGGAGCTCATGGACAAGGAGAGATCGCGCTCGCTCCTCCTCGACCGCGTGATCATGACCGCCGAAGCCGAGCGGACGCGGATGGCGACGCAGGTGAACGAAGGCGTGATGCAGAGACTCTCGGCGCTCTGCCTCAGGCTCGACACCATCATTGGTCTGCCCGAGAGCAGGGGCTACGACATGTCGGACCGCCTGCGGTTCCTCTCCGAAGTACGAATCGAGCTTGCCGAGACGGTCGCGGACCTGCGATCCCTCATGGCGACCCTGCGACCCCCGGTGCTCGACGAACGCGGGGTCGGTCCGGCGCTCACGGCCCTTGCCCGGCGTCTCGCCGACGAATCCGGCCTGCGGATCACGACCGAGATCGGTGCTGTCGGCAAGCTCGACGACTCGGTCGAGAACCTCGTCTACCGGGCGGCGCAGGAATGCGTGACGAAAGCGGTGCTCCACGGGGGTCCGCGAACGATCGACATCAGGCTTGTCCGTGAGGATGCCGATCTGATCTTGTCGGTCTGTGACGACGGGGACGCCGTCGA
>QWHP01000172.1 GCA_021404985.1 Actinobacteria bacterium ATB1 | reverse complement strand
CGACCGCCGTGAGGAAGGCCCAGTCCTCGAGCACGTACGCAACCGACCTTCCCAGAGCCGGATTCGTGATTCCCAGCTCACCCGTCAGCTCGTCCACGAGCTTGTCCGCTTCGATCTCGATCTGCGATCCGGCGTCGTGGACCTCCACCGGTCCGATCATGTCGTTGTCGGTCGCGAGCCAGACGTCCCTGCAGAGCACCTCCAGGTGACGGCTCGAGACCCGTGTGTCGACGTCGTGCCAGACCGAGGACAGCGTCGCAACGGCACCCGAGGCGAACTCGAACAGCACGGCTGCGTTGTCCTCGATTCCGGGATGACCGGCGACATTTCGCGTCACGGCGGTGACTGCTTCGATCGGGCCGCCGAGCCACGTGAGGACGTCGACATCGTGGATCGAGTGTTCGAGCACCGTTCCTGCGCCCGCCTGTTCGACGTCGGAACGCCAAGTGGATCCATAGTGACCCCTTATGGGAATGAACTGGTCGTCGCGCAGGACGATGTGCATGACGGGACCTGCACCCCGCCGAGCGATTCGCCTTCGGATTCCCTGGTAGGTCGGCGAGTACCTGAGAACGAGCCCGACCTGGTTGGGCACCGAGGCGACTGCACGGCCCATCGTCGAGGCCGTTGCCAAGTCGACGGCGAGCGGCTTCTCGCAGAAGACCGCCTTGCCCGCCTCGGCGGCAGCTTTGACGATCGCTGCATGGGAGGCGGTCGGGGTGCACACGTACACGATGTCGACATCGTCCCCCTCGACGAGGTCCACAGGATCATGTGCGACCCTCGCCTCCCCCGCCGCCACCGCGTCCGCTCGCGCGCTGTCCGAATCCTGCACCGCCGCTATACGGACGTCGCACAGCCCGAGACCAGCGAGATGCCGGATCGCCGCAGTGTGATAGTTGGCTATGAAGCCACAACCGACGATGCCCACGCCCTGCATGGCGACACGCTAGCCCAGCGGCCAATCTGACGCGGCGTCAGATCTGCCGGTACTCTCTGCTGTCACCAGGACGATGATCGGAGGGGAATTGTGGGTTATCTCGACGGCAAGGCGATAGCTGTCACCGGAGCAGGACGCGGGATCGGGCGCGCCGTCGCGGTTGCCTGCGCGGCCGAGGGAGCCCGGGTCGTGGTGAACGACTATGGCGTGGCCGTCGACGGCTCCGAGCCCACAAGCGAGGTCGCCGAGGAGGTCGTCGAAGAGATCCGCGCCGCAGGAGGGGAGGCAGTCGCCAACGCTGCGAGCGTCACGGAGATGGCAGGGGGCGCATCGATCGTCCAGGATGCGATCGACAACTTCGGCAGCATCGACGGAGTCGTCTGCGTGGCAGGGATCCTGCGCGAGCGCATGCTCTTCAACATGGCAGAGGACGAGTGGGATCCCGTCATCGCGACGCACCTCAAGGGCACGTTCACGGTCTTCCGGGCCGCAAGCGCAGCGATGCGGGAACAGGGTTCGGGCTCGCTGGTCGCGTTCACATCGGGTGCCTTCGCGGCCAGCGTCGCACAAGCCAACTACTCGGCCGCCAAGGGCGGGATCGTCTCCCTCGCGCGTTCGGCCGCCGCAGGGATGCACAAGTACGGCGTGAACGCGAACGTCATCGCTCCCGTTGCCAAGAGCCGGATGAGCGGCCAGGTGCCCTACGGGCTCCAGATGGGCGAGCCCGAGGACGTCGCGCCCATGGTCGTCTACCTCCTGAGCGACCAGGCCAGGCACATCACCGGGCAGGTCTACACGGTCAACGGTGGCAAGATCGCTGTCTGGAACCAGCCTCAGGAGGTCAGGGCCATGTACAAGGACGGTCGCTGGACTCCCGAGGAGATCCATGCTCAGCTCGGGGACGTCGTCGGCCAGGAACGCTTCGAGATCCTCGAGCGTCTCAAGGCCATGGCTGCGGCAGCGGAGAAGGGCAAGAAGCCGAACACCTAGCCGCTGGAACCCCTGACGTCTCCAGGGCTGCAGTCACGGCGTCACCGCCGGATGAGGGAGTTCGCCCGATCCTGCACGTCCTGCATGGCGCATCTCAGGTCCTGCGTGGCGCGGTCCACCGCCCCTCTGCCGCCCCGGTCCGGCAGGTCGAACGGAGGCCCGAAAACGATGCGCACCCTGGCGCTGCGCGGCAGGCGCCCTCCGACAGGGAGCACCCGTTCCGACCCACCGACGCCAACCGGGACAAGCGTTGCCCGTGCTCGCCGCGCCAGCCAGGCGGCCCCGCGCTGGAGTTGGCCGACCGATCGTCCCCTCCCGATGCTTCCTTCCGGGAACATGCCGAGCACGCCTCCGCGCGACAAGACCGCTTCGGCGCCCACGAGCGCCGCCTTGTCCACACGATCCCTGTCGACCGGGAAGGCACCCAGACGGCGAAACCACGACCCCAGCACCGGGAGCTCGAACAACTCTCGTTTCGCCATGAAGTTCACCGGACGGCAACAGGCGACACCGAGGAAGGGGACGTCGCTGTTCGACCTGTGGACCGCGGCCAGCAGGACCGGTCCCGAACCGGGAACGTGCTCCTCACCGACGACCCCGAAGTCGAAGATCACTCGCACGGCGGGACCGAGCAGATACGTAACGATCCTGTATTCCGGCGCAGGCGGCATGCGGGGCAGCGAGGCTGGATCTGCTTCGACCTGTCTCATGGGAGCACGGTAGCGTCAGTGTGGATGTCTGAGCCCCATCTCGTCCCCGAAGACGTTCTCCTCGCTGTC
The DNA here is from genome assembly GCA_021404985.1 of Actinobacteria bacterium ATB1. Taxonomy (GTDB): domain Bacteria; phylum Actinomycetota; class Acidimicrobiia; order UBA2766; family UBA2766; genus QWHP01. Next base: position 3,804 of record QWHP01000172.1, on the reverse strand, counting down.
TCCCACGCAGAGACGGTCCTCGGACCCCTCACGGACGGAGACTGGACATCCCGCGCGGGCAAGCTCGACTGGGACTGCGCGAGGACGCTGAACCACGTGATCGACTGCATCGAGTTCTACGCCGCGCACCTCGCGACGCGGGCGGAGCGCCTCCGCTGGGTTCGTACGGGACGCAACGAAAAGATGGGTCCCAAGGACCTCCTCGTCGATCTCAGAACCAAATCACATGTCCTGGCCGCAGTGGCCACGGCATCCCCGGGCGTCCGCGCGTACCACCCTCGGGGGTTCGCCGACGCCGAGGGGTTCGTCGGAATGGCTTGTGACGAAGTACTCCTGCACACGGCTGACATCGCCGCGGGACTCGATCCCACCGTCGACCCACGGCCCCCGGAGGAGCTCACGAGACGTCTACTGCGGCGTCTCTTCCCCTGGACACAGGGTGTGGACACCGAGGACTGTTGGGCCACGCTCCTCTGGGCGAACGACCGGGCGAACCTCAACGGGTCTGACAGGATCGGAGCAGAATGGACGTGGTGGTGCGCTCCACTCGAGGAGTGGGACGGGAAGCTTCCCTCACGTCCCGACCCCCTCGACCCGCCGGGGCGCCTGCTGCCTCAAGGCAAGGTCGGGCGGTGAGGTTCCGGGATGCCTCCCCTTGAACGCCACAACGTAGGCAAGACCGCCTGGCTCAGAGCCGCCGTACTCGGTGCCAACGACGGGATCCTCTCGACAGCGAGCCTCGTGCTCGGTGTCGCCGCTGCGAATCCGAACAGTCGATCCGCCGTCCTCGTTGCCGGGATCGCGGGCCTGATCGCAGGGGCAGGCTCGATGGCCGTAGGCGAGTACGTCTCGGTGAGCTCGCAGAAGGACGCCGAGGAGGTCGACCTCGCGATGGAACGGCGCGAGCTGATCGAGGACCCGGACGGCGAGCTGGCCGAGCTCGCCGGGATCTACATGGATCGGGGTCTGAGCCGGAACCTTGCGCTGGAGGTGGCGAGGGAGCTGACAGCCGAGGACGCCCTCGGTGCGCACGCGAGGGACGAGCTGGGGATCACCGAGATCACGGCGGCCCGGCCGTTGCAGGCAGCCGTATCTTCGTTCCTCGCCTTCGCAGCCGGGGCGATCATCCCGATTCTCAGCGTCGCCATTCCCTCTTCGTCGTGGCGCACCCCGGTGACCGTCGCAGTCACGATCGTCGCCCTGGCAGCCCTGGGCGCCACGGGCGCGATCCTCGGGAGTGCGTCGTGGAAACGTGCCGCCCTGAGAGTCAGTGGAGGCGGGGTCGTGGCGATGGCACTCTCGTCGGGCATCGGCCACCTCGTCGGCACCACGGTGGGTTAGCAGCGGGTAGGCCCGGTTGGGCGTTCGCAGACCGGCCGGCGGTTCCTAGGCCCGTCCCTCGCGTCCTCGGGCAGCGGTCATCACCACGTCGGAGATGCGCAGCATCCGGAAGTCCGCGATCGCCACCCGGTTGACGACCATTGCCACCGCAAGGTCGAGGCTGGGGTCGCACCAGGCGCCCGAACCCCCGAGGCCCCAGTGCCCGAACGCCGTGGGGGACTGGTGCCGCCCAGTCGGCGCCGCATGGAATCCGAGACGCCAGTTCATGGGCAGACGAAGGACTGCGTCGGCACTGCGGGTCTGGATTTCGGAGAACTCCCTCACGGTGTCGGCGGAGAACAGCCGCACCCCGTCGACCGAACCTCCCCCTGCGATGCAGGCGTACATCTTTGCCAGGGAGCGCGCCGTGAAGACCCCGTTGACCGACGGGATCGGGCTCGCATGGACGAGGGGCGACCAGACGAGGTCCCCGATGTCGGGGGGCGCCAAGGAGGTGAGAAGCTCGAGCCAGTTCCAAGGGGGAGGTTCCTCGAACTCGAGTCCTGCCCTCAGGATCCAGGGTGCACGCGTGAGCTGCGCGACACGGCCCCTGTCCCCCTCCGAAGCACCGAACGACATGCCGTCGAGGTCGAGAGGCCTGAGGATCTCGCTGCGGACGAACTCGTGGAGATGGCGCCCACTCACCCTCTGGACGAGCTCACCCACGTACCAGCCCCAGGTGAGGACGTGGAATCCGGGCTGAACGCCCGGCTTCCAGTCGCAGGGCGCCGCGGCGAGGGTCTCGACCATGTGGTCCCAGTCGAGGAGCTCTTCGTTGCGCTCCACGTAAGGACGCATGCGATGCAGGGCACTCTGGTGGCTGAGCAGTTGGCGGACGGTGATCGATTCCTTGCCTGCTGCGGCGAACTCCGGCCAGTAACGCGCGATCGGGGCGTCGTAGTCGACGAGCCTGCGATCGGCGAGGATGTGGAGAGCAGTCGCCAGAACACCGTTCGACGTCGAGAAGGAGAGGCTGAGCGTATCCTCGGTCCAGGCCTCGCCCGATGCGTTCCGGTCGCCTCCCCAGACGTCCACGACCTGCTCTCCACGATGCCAGACGCTGACGGCGGCACCGCCCACCCGGGCGCGCTCGAGCTGGCGACGCAGTACGGTCGCCACGGCCGCGAAATCGGGATGTACGAAACCGTGCATCTCGGTTACCCCTGCCCGCTACCCACGTGCGCATCCCGAGTACGGACGCGCCGCACCGGCTCGGCCCAAACAGCGAAGGCTAACGCCACCGTGCGTGTCTTACACATTCCTATCCGTAGTGTCCATTCGGAATAAACTTCGCCCTTCGTCATCTTTTGCCTTGTTCACCCCCTCACCCCGAATCCACGTCCACGCCACCAACCCCACCTGGGCGGATCCAGACACCACAGACGTGACCGAATCCGCCCACGTCCACGCTGCCGGCAGGATCGGGCCCGGCCGGGCCCGATCCGCCGCTAGCTTTCCGTGACGAAGACAACGAAGACCTTCCAGCAGACCCAACTCCAGAGGCACCATGCGCAACAGTCCTGCCCGAAAGAGGAGCCGCCGGGTCCCAGCGGTCGTGCCGACAGTCGTCGCGGCCCTCGCTCTGGTGCTCAGCGGCTGCTTCCGGAGCGAGATCGGGATCGATGTCCACGACGCCAAGAGCGTCGACATCACGATCCTCATGGCGTTCGACACGGAATCGATGTCGGGCTTCATGCCCGAGGGCACGGGGGACGACCTCTTCGACCAGTTGGACGAGACACCGCCATTCCCCGTCGACACCGAGCAGGAAGTCGAGATCGAGCCCTATGACGAGGACGGCTATCAGGGTGCCAAGTACACAGTCAAGGACGTGCCCCTCGACGAGGTCCAGGACCTGCTCGGCAGTGACACCTTCGAGTTGGAGTGGGGCCCCGACGGTGGCCGGTTCGAGGCCACGGCCAGCATGGAGGGTCTTCCCGGTGTCGGCGACCTAACGGAGAGCCTCCCCGGACTGGGCGATCTCGGTGGCGAGCTGGGCGGCGAGCTCCCTCCGGACGCACCCGAGGGACTCGGAAACCTCGACGACCTCGGAGCGCAGATGGACCAGTTCCTCACGCAGGGAATGCAGGACATGTCCGTTTCCTTCTCGGTGACGATGCCCGGCCCCGTGGAGGAGAACAACGGGACGGAGGTCCGAGGCAACACGGTCGTCTGGAAATTCAGCGGAGACCAGCTCCAGTCGACGGAAGCCTCCGTCATGTCGGCCACATGGGGCCCCGCCGGCTCGTCGATCCCGTGGATGTGGATGGCCATCGGCGGGGCCGCCCTCCTCCTCGTGGTCCTCGTGATCGTCCTCGTGACCCGTCGCAAGAGACCGGAGCCCGCCCTTGGGGGCGAGTATCCCGGCGGACACGGAGCCGGGCCACCCGCTCATGGCCAAGTCCAGTATCCGGCCCAGTATCC
>QWHP01000171.1 GCA_021404985.1 Actinobacteria bacterium ATB1 | reverse complement strand
AAGGACATCATCGTCCGGGGAGGTGAGAACATCTCGGCCCGGGAGGTGGAGGAGGCCGTAGCATCCCATCCGGCGGTCTCGGACGGGGCGGTCGTTCGCCTGCCCGACCGTGTGATGGGCGAGAAGGTCTGCGCCTACGTCGAGCTCGTCCCCGGTGCCGAGCTCTCCCTGGAGGGTTTGAAGGGCCACCTCGAGGAGATCGGTCTCGCAAAGTACAAGTGGCCGGAGCGTCTCGAGCTGAGGGACGGGCTCCCGAGGACCGAGAGCGGAAAGGTCCGCAAGCCCGAACTTGAGCGCGAGCAGGTGGGACTGGCCGGAGATCAGACGTAGGACGCGTACCTGTCGAGGACGGGCATGGCTTCGTCCCTGTCCCCTGCCGGAACGCGCAGTGCCACCTCCGTGACACCGATCTCCTCGAAGTAGGCGAGCTTCCCCGGATCGGGAATGGAGCCGAAGAGGACCACGCGAAGGGATGCCGGGTCACGTCCTGCGTCCTCCATGGCGCGTCGCAGCTCCGGGAGGGTTTCGCGGACACCCGACCCACCGATGGGGATCCACCCGTCACCGAACTCTGCGATGTGCGAGAAGAGCGTCTCGCCAGCGACACCTCCTATCAGGACGGGTGGCCCGTGGTTCGCGGGCTTCGGCCACGACCAGAGCTCCTCGAAGGACACGAACTCACCGTCGAACTCTGCGGCATCGTGCCCCCAGATCGCCTGCATGGCGAGGACGTGCTCGCGGACGCGCCGTCGCCGCGTCGCCGGGTCGACCCCGTGGTTCTCCATCTCCTCGCGGTTCCACCCGTACCCGATCCCGAGCACGACTCGACCCCCTGACAGGAGGTCGAGGGTGGCCACCTCCTTTGCTGCGAGGATGGGATCGTGCTGGGCTATCAGGCTCACGCCAGTGCCGAGAACGAGCCGCTCGGTGACCGCGGCTGCGGCACCCAGCGCTACGAACGGCGCGAGGGACCGGGCGTAATCCTCGGCGAGGACCTCGGCCGGGGTCGGTGGAGGTGTCCTCCGGCTCGTCGGGATGTGTGTGTGCTCGGGGACGTAGAGGGAGTGGTAGCCGCGCTCCTCGGCAGCGCGTGCGAAGTCCGTGATCGGCATCGTCCTGTCCGTCGCGAACATTGTCACCCCGACCTTCACCTCGGTCTGCTCCCGTAGTCGCCGAAGGGGTCGTCGCGTTCTCGAACCGCCTCGCGGAAGCCGAGCTCCACAGCACGTGAGACGAAGTCGAGACCCTCTTGCGTATGCCGGGCGATGCCGTCGAAGAGCGTGCCGAGCGTCCGGCTCGAGGCGAGGCCCATGTTCTCCGCCGTCTGGTTGCAGAGGAGCTTGAGCATCACCAGCTGGTTCGTCGGGACCTGCGCCATGCGTCTCGCGAAAGCCATGGCGTGGCCGTCGAGCTCGTCGTCGGGTACGCACTCGAGGATCAGGCCGGAAGCGGCAGCCTCGGGTGCCGGGATCTCGTCTCCTGTCAGCAGGTAGCGCTTCGCTCGCTCGAGACCCAGCCGGTAGACCCACATGGCTGTCGTCGGCGTCCCCCAGACCCGTGAGGGCGGGTAGCCGAAGCTCGCTCCCTCGCCTGCGATGACGATGTCGGCACAGAGGACCATGTCGGTACCGCCTCCGATGCACCAGCCCTGCACTGCTGCGATCGTGGGCTTCCTCGCGTACCAGAGCTTCATGTACACGTCCACGAAGCTCCCGATCATCGCCATGTCCATGACGGAGTCCCAGACCCGGTCGCCCTCGCCGGGGAGCAGGTCGGCGAGCCGGCCCGTCGTCGCCCAGTCGAGACCGTAGCCGGCGCAGAACGCCTTGCCCTCTGCACGCAGGAGCAGCACATGGGCGTCCCGGTCGCGTTCGCCCTCGTCGATCGCGTCCGAGAGGTCGTCCCTCAGCCTGGGGGTGATCGTGTTGTATGCATCGGGACGCGACAGGGTGATGACGAATACCCCGTCCTGCGTCTCGGTGCGAAGTGTCTCGTACATCATGGGCATACTGGCAGCACAAGGTCCCCGAGGAGGAGCCCGTTGGTCTGGACCGTCGTCGGTCTCGTCGCCATCTGTCTCGTCACGATCGCCGCGATCGCGTTTCCGGTCTGGGCGGCGGTGGACGCCGTCAGCCACCCCGAGCACGAGTGGCGGGCGATCGGCAGGCACCACACGACGTGGGTCCTGCTCTTGGTGGTGGGTACCCTCCTCTTCCTCCTCGCAGGGATCGTTGCTTCGATCGTCTACGTCGCAAGGGTTCGCCCCGAGCTCAGCGACCTGGGAAATGGTCGATCTGACGATCCGTCAGATACGCTGTCGCAATGCCTGGCACCACGCGAATCTGTGAAGGACGCATCGTCATCGTGACCGGAGCCGGTCGCGGAATCGGACGTGAGCACGCCCTCGAGTTCGCCCGGCAGGGAGCACGCGTCGTCGTAAACGACTACGGCGTGGCTCCCGACGGTGACGGAAGCTCCCAGTCGCCCGCACACGACGTCGTCGCCGAGATCCGGGAGCTCGGGGGCGAAGCCGTCCCCGACTTCTCAGACGTCGCCGACTGGGTGCAGGCGGAGAAGCTCGTTCGAACGGCGATCGAGAACTTCGGCGGGCTCGACGTTCTCGTGAACAACGCCGGGTTCACCAGGGACCGCATGAGCTTCTCGACCGGAGAGGACGAGTGGGACTCGGTGATCCGTGTCCACTTGAAGGGCCACTTCGCGCCGGCACGTCACGCTTCGAGTTGGTGGCGGGAGCAGGCGAAGGCGGGAGAGCGAGTCGACGCCAGGATCGTGAACACCTCGTCGGGTGCGGGCCTCATGGGGAGCGTGGGGCAGGCCGCGTACTCGTCGGCAAAGGGCGGCATCGCGGCACTGACCCTCGTGCAGGCAGCAGAGCTGGGACGGTACGGCATCACTGCCAATGCCATCGCACCGGCAGCGCGTACTCGGATGACCGAGCAGGTCTTCGCCGAGACGATGGCCGTACCCGCCGAAGGCGAGTTCGACGCGATGGACCCCGCCAACGTCTCGCCTTTGGTCGTTTGGCTCGGCAGCGCGGACAGCGCGGACGTCACGGGGCGCGTGTTCGAGGTCGAGGGCGGGATGCTCTCGGTTGCCGACGGCTGGCAGCATGGACCTCGAATCGAGAAGGACTCCCGCTGGGACCCTGCCGAGGTCGGTTCGGCCGTCAGAGGGCTGATCGCCGAGGCGCCCCAGCCGGCATCTGTCTACGGAGCGAGTTGACATGACCGCGAAGAACCCCGACTACCTCTTCTGGGCCGCACAGGCAGGCATCGTCCGGAACGTGAGGCGCTACGTGAGATCGGGCGGAGACGTCGATGCCAAGGACCCTTGGGGGAACACCGCCCTCCACATCGCCGCCCTCAACGGCAAACCGGAGGTCGTCCGTGAGCTCCGCGCCGCCGGAGCGGACGTCGAGGCCAGAGATGCAACGGGCGCTACGGCGGCCGAGATCGCGAAGGCACAAGGCCGCGATGCGGTCATCGAAGTCCTGACAGCCTGACGTCACGGCCCGGTCAGCGCGCCACTATGTACTCGCGCAGGACGTTCGCCTCGAGCTCGAGCTCCTCGAGCCGCTTCTTCACGAGGTCGCCGATGCTCACCAGGCCGCACAGCCGGTTGGCTTCCACGACGGGCACGTGGCGACTGCGGCTCACGGTCATCTCGGTCATCACGCTCTGGATGCTGTCGCTCCGCGAGCACGTCACGACTCGACGCCGCATGATGTCCGACACTCGCAGCCGGAGGAGCTCCGCCCCGTGCTCGGCGAGAGCACGCACGACCTCGCGTTCGGAAACGATTCCGCTGACCGTCGTGCCGTCCTCGGAGACCACGAGAGATCCGATGCCGGCGGTCTTGAGCTTGTGAACGGCCAAGGCGATCGAGGCGTCGGGCCCGATGATCGCGACCTGCCTTCCCTTCGAATCGAGGACGTCTTCCACGTTCATGCGTCAACCCCCGCTCTGGACTCCTCTCGCACCAGTACAACACGAAACGTTCCGGAATGACAGAGGGTGATGTGCAAGGCACGGAGCGAGGTCATGCCGGTTGCCGTCTCCTCGAGGGGGCAGGGAGTCGCACGCGTGCCGGCGGGCCACCGCTGAGGACGCTCAGCTCCTCGTAGTCCGCACCGAGGACGTCCTCGGAAACGCCGCTGTCCTTCCCCAGCCAGGTAAGCACGGTCGCGAACACACGCCTGAAATCCATGGTGGGCACACGGGCATCCCAGATCCGATTCGGCCTCGTTGGTCCCCCTGGGTCCAGGGTCGGGGCTTCGCCGTAGACGCCTCCGGTGACGGGGCTCCCGACGAGGATGTCCGTCCCCGCCTGCCCGTGATCGGTGCCGCCGGAGCCGTTCGCCGTCACCTGTCTCCCGAACTCGCTGCGGAGGAGCACGCAGACATCTCCGGTCCTTGCCGGGGAGAGGGACGCGAAGAGGACCCTCAGGGCATCGTCCACCTCGGTGAGCTTCTCTGCCTGGCGTGTGAGCTGGTTGTCGTGTGTGTCGAAGCCACCGAGGTGGGCAACGTAGGTCTGACAGGGCACACCCGCATTGATCATCGCCGCAGCCTGTGCCATCTGCCAGGCGAGTGATCCCCATTCGAGACCCTGGTCGAGGGCGGGGTCGGCCGCGGGCCGGATCACGGATTCCGCCTCGAGTGTCTGGCGGATCATGCTTGCAGCGGCGCCGAGGTTCCCGCTGAGTCCCTGGTCCCCCATCGCCGCGAATGCGGCCCAGTAGGCGTCGTCCTCCTCCCACTGCCAGGAGGCCTCGACGCCGAAGTCCGCGACGGACGGGACTCCGAGGACGTGCACCTGGCGGCCGACGAGGGAAGGGTGCAGTCCGCTCAAGGAGACGGACGCGACGGGTGATCCACCATGGGCCACATCGTTGAACCGGCCGAGGAAGCCGGTCGGCTCGACACCACCGACCACGCACGTACGCCAGTTGTCCTCTGCGACGAAATGTGAGAACTCGTGCGTCTGGGTCTGCCCGACTCCGAGGACGAAGGCGACGTCCCCAGCGGCGTTGGCGCGGGAGGCGAGCCAGGCGAGCGACGGGTGGAGCCCGCAACCGGAAATCCCGGCGATCGGACGGACCGATGCCGGAGAGACCGCCAGCCCCCCGTGTCCGTAGGAGGCGTCGTAGTACCAGGGGTCGTCCACGGGCACGAGCATCGAGAGATCGTCATTCCCGCCGTTCATGTCGACGAGAACGAGGACTCGCGTCCCGGGGGGCGCGGTGCTCCCGGCGAGATCTTCCAGAGCGCCCGCCTCCGGCCCACCGTACACGCGCAGGGTGAGGCTGCCGGCGGCCCCGCCCAGCGTGAGTGCCCCGACCGACCTGAGGAAGGCTCGCCGCTCGATCGATGCAGTGCGCTCGCTCATCTCGGACCTCAGTTCACGAAGAAGTCGGGCGAGCACAGAAGGAGGTGCAGGACCCCGACTGCACGGGCGTGGTTCCATGTTCCTGCCGTCGCAAAGGACTGGAGCGCGTTGCGGGTAGATCCGGTGATCCCGGTGAGACCGGCGAGCGACACCGACCTGTCCACGATCGTGGCGGGGGTCGAGGAGGCGTAGAGGTCCCGCAGAGCCTGGATGCGACGTTCCGCCGGGACGTCGTTTCCCCCTGAGTCCCGCCACCATAGTGCCGACATGAGCATGCCCGACCAGGCGAGAAGATGCCCGGCGTGCATCCATTCGACACCGGAGGGCCAACCGTTCACGTTCGGGGCGAAGAAGGGGTTCTGTCCCATTCTGCTCTGCATGCGCCACATCACACCGAGCCAGGAAGGGTCCTGGATCCGCAGGATTCGCATGAGGGCACAAACGAGCTCTACAGGTGACTTGACGCGCGAGCCGATCGCAGCGTCGGAGATGAACTCGGGCCGGCGGACGATCGCCGCCACGAGGGCCCTCAGGTCGCCTTCGGGCCCGAACGCAGCACCCAACTCCGCGAGCACGGAGGCAGAAGGCTCGAGCCCGACTATCTCCCGGTAGAGGCGCGAGGGAACGAATGCCGTCCAGCTCGGATGGGCCGTTATCGCGTTTACGACCGTTGCGACCTCTTCGGCGCCGCCGCCGGCACGCTGCGCTCCCAGGTACGTCTTCGTCCCGGCATCGTGATAGCGGGACTCGAAGCTGACGAGGCGTGGGGGTGGCCAGGCGAGCCTCCAGCCGGTCAGTGCGCGGGCCATCTCCTTTATCTCGTCCTCGGTGTAGTTCTTCGCTCCGGTGACGGGATGGACAGGCCCCAAGGAAAAGAGCTCACAGAGCTCCCGGGCGAAGTTCTCGTTCGGGTGCTGCTTCGTGTTCTGCGCCCCCGACAGGTACTCGAGCATCGCCGAGGTAGTGGTCGTGGAACCAGGCGATGGTGTCGCGCGTCAGCAGGTAACCCTGGCCGTTCGTCGTGTGGGATGGTGCCTGGCGGCGCATGTCGGTGGCCGGGTAGATCAGCAGCTGAAAGCGCAGCGGCAGGTCGCCGGCTTCACGCGCCGCGATCG
>QWHP01000170.1 GCA_021404985.1 Actinobacteria bacterium ATB1 | reverse complement strand
GCCCTCACCGGCTGGTGGGACCGCGTCAAGTCGTCGGAGGCCGGCACCCAGGCCCGGCGGACGATCAACACCCACGCGTTGCTGATGGTGGTGACGCTGGTCGCCCTGCTCGTCGACGTGGCGCTCCGCTGGCTGGTGTGGCCCGACAACCTGCACACCCCCCCGGCCGTCCTCGGGCTGACCATCGTTGCCGCGCTCGTCGGGGCCGTGGGCGCGACGTTCGGCGGTTCGATGGTCTTCGAGTACGGCTTCAACGTCGAGACCGCCGGCGACCACCCGGTGTGGCACGTGTCGGAGGCCGACGTGATGCCCGACGGGCCGACGTACGTGGAGCGGGTGACGCCGGGGATCGCGTTCCCTGCCGCATCCGTCACCGAGGTGCATGGCGACCCTGTCCCCTACCGACCAGTCGGTGACACCCTCCCCGAGAGCCTCGATCACACCGGCGGGTTCGTGTCCGAGGGTGAGGGGAAGGGGCGCTGGCATCGGGAGCCCGTCGAGGACGTGCACGTCGGAGTGGCAGACCCCGCATGCGGCGATGCGGACGACGACCTCGCCCGGACCGGCTTCGGGCCAGGGAACCTCCTCGACCACGATCGGCGTGCCGGGGGCATGCGTGCGGACGGCTCGCATCGTCTCGGGGTGTGTCGCAGGGTTCGGCATCTGGGTACCTCTTGGCTCGTCCCCCCGGCGGGTGGTCCGTCGAGGGTAGGACTCGGCGTACCCGAATCCTCGATTTCCCCGACAGCTTCTCGCGCCATATCATTACATAAAGCGACTGTAGTCATGTTTGGTCGGCGGACCCAACCGCACCCGCGCAACCGCATCGAGGAGGACCCATGGAACAGCCTGTGAGCATGCCCTGGTCGGCTCCCGCGTTCACGAGACCGCCCCACGGCTGGAAGGGCGTGCGCTCGGTCGTCTTCCCGTTCGCCCCGGATCCGGAGGAAGCGGTGCGGATCATGCCGCCCGAGATGGAGCTCTCCCCGGGTCCCGGTCTGATAGCGATGCTCAGCTATCCGCAGACCGAGATCATCCATCCCTTCAAGGAGCTCGTGGTCATGATCCCCGTACGCGTCGGCGACGTCGAGGGGAACTACATCCCCTACATCTACGTGACGACCGACGAGGCCCTGATTCCGGGCCGCGAGATCGCGCTGGCGATGGGGCCGGTCGGCACCATCACCGGACCGATGCCCGACAACCTCATGGAGAGCCAGGGGGAGCTCGCCGGGAAGCCGGTCCTGAACTACAAGCTGATCCCGGGTCCGGCGGGAGAGATCGAGATCGAGGAGATCACTTCGGTGACCCTCGACGTGGTGCCCCACGAGGCCGAGATCGGCACCGCCACGGTCCGGGGCGACGACTCGGACCTCGACCCCGTGGCCCGGCTCGTCCCCGGCAGCGAAGGAATCCTCATCGCAATGATGTCGGACAACACGATCCCGGCGGGCACTGTCCTGCGACGCATCGACCGCGCCACGGCGCCGGAGGCGGAGCATGCCGGAACTCACGCCTGAGCAGAGGGAGCTGCAGGCCTGGGCGCGGGAGTTCGCCGAACGCTACGTCGCACCCCGGGCGCTCGAGATCGACGCCGACCCCGAGAGTCCCCTGCGAGACGAGTTGATCAGAGAAGGCGCCAAGGCGGGGATCCTCGGGTCGAGCCTTCCCGAGCTCCTCGGCGGGACCGCCAAGAGCCTGCTCGACGGGATCATCGTGACGGAGGAGATCGCTGCAGCATGTTCGGGCTGCGCTGTGCTCTTCGGAGCGACAGGTCTCGGGATCCTCCCGATCCTCCTGTCGGGGAACTTCGAAGCGGTCACGCGCCTGGTACTTCCCCTCACCCAGAGCTGGGACGGGGACGATCCGAAGCTCGCCGCGCTCGCGGCCACGGAACCCTCCGCCGGGTCCGACTTCATCAACGGCAGCCCACATGCCGAGATCCGCACGCGAGTCGAGGAGAAGGATGGCGGTTGGCTGATCAACGGCCGCAAGGTGTTCATCTCGAACGGATCGCTGGCCAGCCTCGTGACGGTGTTCGCCACCCACGACACCAAGGGCGACATCCGCTCCTCGATGAGCTGCCTCGCCGTACCGGCCGACACGCCCGGCTTCTCCGTCGGCCAGGTGTTCGAGAAGATGGGTCAGCGTGCGTGCCCGGCAGCCGAACTCCTCTTCGACGACGTCTGGGTGCCCGGGGAGAACCTCCTCGGCGAGCCCGGCCAGGGTTGGATGTTGAACCGGTCGGTGATGTCGACGACCCGTGCGCCGGTGGGCGCCATCGCCCTCGGGATCGCCCGCGCTGCGTACGAGAAGGCGCTCGAATACGCCGAGGCCAGGGTGCAGGGCGGAAAGCCGATCGTCGGCCACCAGGCCGTGCAGCTCATGCTCGCCGACATGGCGATCCGGGTCGAGGCCGCACGCGGCCTCGTGTTCCGCGCAGGTGAGTCCATCGCGGCCGGAAGACCGGCTCTCAAGCTGTCCTCGATGGCCAAGACTTTCGCCTCGGACGCCGCCGTCGCCAACGCCACCGACGCCATTCAGGTTCTCGGCGGTTACGGCTACATGCGGGAATACGGGGTCGAGAAGCTGCTGCGCGACGCCAAGCTCACACAGATCTACGAGGGAACCAACCAGATCAACCGCTTCGAGATCATGGAGCAGGTGGCGCTCGAACGCGCTTGAGGCGCCGGGATCAGGCCCTCTCGACGGAGACGAACACGCAGCGGTCGAACGGGACCGGCTGCCACTCCATGGGCGCATACTGCAGGTGGCCGTAGCCGTCGACGAGATGGAGCCACTTCACCATGCCGACTTCCACTTCGTTCGGGCCCTTGCCACCCGGGAACATGTAGTCCTCGTAACCGTTGTAGACGGTCAGGGCACCGTGCCGTTGGGCGGGGCTCGTCCGCACGTTGACGCTGAACTCTCCGACGTCGTTCCAGATCCGGACCACCTCGTCGTCCGCTACGCCGAGGCGCCGGGCATCCTCGGGATGAACGAGGACGAAGGGCTTGCCCCGATGCGTCTCGAGCATGACGGGGTTCGTGTGGTTCATCGCATGGATGCTCCACCGGTTGTGGCCTCCCGAGAGGCGGAAAGGGTGCCGGCCGCCTATCGCCGGTGGGTCCTTGTGCACCGGAAGGTCCTCCCCCGCCTCCACGTACCACGGATGGTCGATGAGGAACTGGGCGCGCCGCGTGAGAGTCGGGTACGGATGGCCCAGCTCAACGTGGTTGCGCAGAGGTGCGTGGGTCTCGCCCTCGGGAAACGGCGAGGCCTGCCCCTTGGCCATGCCCATCATCCCCCAGCCCGAGTACCGTGTCCAACCTTTGGCTCGGAAGGTCTCCAACGTCGAGCCCGCAGGGAGGGTCCCTGCCGTGACTGCGTCCCGGACCATCTCGTCTGCAACCGATTCGTCGTCGACCAGCGCCCCACCGAGCGTGTACTCGTCCCACAGGGATGCGTACGTGTGCTTCGACCCACGGGCGTCCCTGTAGTCGTCGCGGGAACGGTCCTGCGCCCGGACGGCGAGGGTGCGCAGGAGGTCCGCCAGCATCTCCCATTCGGAACGCGCCTCCCCTGCAGGGTCGACGGCACGGTCGGTCATGGCGAGGCGCATCGTCCACGGAGTCGGCATGTTGAACGCGACCTTCTCGTACTGCTGCGTGGCAGGGAGGACGATGTCGGCGTGCAGCGCCGTCTGCGACATCCTGTGGTCGACGACGACGACCTTGGTGAGCTTCGGCCAGAGCTCTGCGAGCAGTCGCTCCTCACCTGCCCGGGAACGTCTCAGCATGTTCCCGGCGATCTCGAGAAGGACGCGGGGCTCGATCTCGGGGCCCATGCGGCCGCGCAGGTTCGGCCACCCCGCGGAGACGGCCTCGTCGAAGTACTCGTCGAAGCTGCGGGTCATCGACGGATCCGACCACGCGGCATTGTTCCATCGGTCTCTGTAGCCGGCGTGCCAGTACCAGAAGAAGGCCGGTGCGACCATCGGGGTCGCTGCTGCCATGCCCTGCCACATCGTCTTGACGGCGAGCTCGTCCGTCGAGATGTCCTCGACTCCTGCTTTGAGCCCGTTCATGAAGTCCTCGAACGCTCCGATGACTGCGTCGGCTCCCTCGACTCCCCGCTTCGTCTTCGTCATCGCGACCGTGTGGCCGTCGAAGAGGCCGGTCGCCCATCCGCTCGTGCCCGTGCCCTTCTTCCCCCAGTTACCCGTCAGGGCGAGGAGGAGCATCATGGCGCGGACCATGAGATCGCCGTGGAAGTACTTCGAGACGCCGGCACCGAGCATGATCCGTGTCCGCCCCGCGGCGACGAGCCTCGCCAGCGTCCTGAGGGTGTCCGGGTTCACGCCGGTCGTGACGGCAACCTGTTCCGGGGTGTACTCGGAGTCGAGGAGGCGCCGCACTCGGGCGTGGAGCGGCTCGACCGGCACCGAGGTGCCGTCGGCAAGTGTGCACTCGCATCTCCCCTCGAGCACGGGCTCGTGGTCGAGGAAGAGGCTCGCGGGGTCGGCGGGTACGATGCCGAGCTCGGGGTGCCAGTGCCGGAAGCGGTCCGCCCGGCCGCCGGTTTCGACGTGCGATTCGCGGAGGAACTCACCCGTGTCGGTTCGTACGACCAGGGAGAGATCCGTCTGCGACCGGACGAAGTCGAGATCTGCGAGTTCCTCCTCGAGGATGACCTGGCACATGCCGAGGGCCAGCGCGGCGTCCGTCCCGTGGGCGACGGGGACGTGGTAGTCGGCGTGACTGTGGCTCGGGTTGACGTCGGGTGAGATGAGCACGACGGTCGCTCCGCGGTATCTCGCCTCGGTGAGGTAGTGGAAGGTCGGGATCATCGTGTAGGCCGGGTTGCAGTGCCAGATGAGCAGGCAATCGGCGTGGAAGGCGTCCTCGACCGAGGGTGCGAAGTAGAACTTCCCGAACGTCTGCTGCAATCCCGTCCAGAAGTCGTTGATGGACGCGTTCACGTCGAGTGTCGTCCCGCCGAGGAGGTTCATGAAGCGCACGACCGGGATGACGGCACCGATCTCCGGCGACCCCTCGTAGACGACGGATTCGGGGCCGACCTCCTCGATCGCGTCGATGATCGCGTCTGCGATCTCGGACAGCGCCTCGTCCCAGGAGATCCTCTCCCACCTGCCCTCGCCACGCTCGCCCGCGCGACGGAGCGGGTGGAGAACCCGGTCCGGGGAGTCGAGCTGGCGGCTCCAGGCGATCCCCTTCTGGCAGCCCATCGGGTTGAGGTCGGGAACGCCGTACTCGGTTACGTCGAGGTTTCCGGCGAGCTCCTCCCGGACGACACGGCCGTCCTTCACGAACACATATAGCGGGCAGTTGCCCGGATAGCAGTCGACGCAGTGCGTACCGATCCCCGCCGTGTCCCAGTCGCCGGCGACATACCGGTACCTGTCCTCGCTCGCGCGTCTTGCGTCGGTGTCAGGCATCTTCCCGTCCTCGAGGTCGCCCGGTGCGCATGCGATCATACACCGTAAGTGACCAAAGTCATATTTTGTGCCGGCATGCCCCGGGACCAGCGTCGAGCTATCCTCCCGGACTCTCCGGAGGAACCGACACATGGGCGAATCGTGGGCAGGCGGACGAATCGAGCTCGTCGTCGGGGACATCACCCGACTCGACGTGTCGGCGATCGTCAACGCGGCGAACGAAGGGCTCGCACCGGGTGGAGGAGTCTGCGGCGCGATCCACAGGTCTGCGGGTCCCGAGCTGGCGACCGCCTGCAGGAGTGCCGGTCCCTGCCCCACGGGCGATGCCAGGATCACACCGGGCTTCGACCTCACCGCTCGGTACGTGCTCCACGCCGTCGGCCCCGTGTGGCAAGGGGGCATGTCGGGCGAGCCCGAGCTGCTTGCGGGCTGCTACAGGGCAGCACTCGACCTGGCACTGGAAGCCGACGCAGCTTCCGTCGCATTCCCGGCGATCGGCACCGGGATCTACGGCTACCCACTCGACCTCGCGACCAGGATCGCTGTCGCCACCGTCGGCGATTTCGTTGCAGCGCACGAGATGCCGGGCCGGGTCGTATTCTGCTGTTTCTCGCCCGGGGACGCTGGCGTGTACCGGGAACAGCTTGACATCAGGTTCGAGAAACCCGGATGACTCCGGTGCAGGGTCCCGAGGACAGGGCGAGAGAGCAGCTCGCACGTGCGCGGAGCGCCGCATTGCAGGAGGGTTGCGGGGAACCCGTCGCTATCTCCCAGATGATCGCCGCCGAGGGGGCGTCGCGGCTTCGCAACGGGCAAGGGGCCCTCGACCTCGTCTGCGGTCTCGTTCTCGAGACCCCGCCGTGGTTCGACGCCGCATCTCGAGGCGGGATCGCTTGCACGACCACGATGCCCGGCCGCGGAATCGGCCACCTCCCCGCGGCGAGGGTGGTCGCCCTCGGCTTTCCCGACACGGCACGTGCCTGGCAGCGCGGGGCGCTTTCGGCCGACGTAGCCTGCGTGTCGGTGAACGCCCGAGGGAGTCTCGGACTCACATGGGGATACACCCCCGAGATGGTCGAAGGCGTGAGAGCAAGCGGTGGCACTGTCCTCGTGCAGCGCAATCGTCTGCTGCCCGACGTCGCTGGAGCACCCGAGATCGACCTCACGGGCACGACGATCGTGGACCTGGAGACGCCACCGGTCGAGATGGCCGGAAGACCCCCGACTGCCGAGGAGACCGCAACCGCACGCAACTGCGCGCTCCTCGTCGGAGACGGATCGTGCCTCTCGGTCGGCATCGGCACCCTCGGCGACACGGTCCTCGGAGAGCTCGCGAAGGCGGGGAGGCGAGGCCTGACCTTCCACTCCGGCATGCTCGGCGACGGCCACGCCCACATCGCCGCCTCCGGGATCGTCGGCCGCGAGACTCCCCTCGGGGAGCCACCCTTCACGACCAGCACGCTCCTCGGTACGGAGCGCCTCTTCCGCTGGGCGAACGGCGACCGCCGCGTCCTGCTCCGACCGACATCGGACGTCCACCCCCCGGGAGTCACCTCGAAGATCGAGGGTTTCTGCGCCCTCAACTTCGCGCTCGAGGTCGATCTCGCCGGGAACGCCGGAGCGGAGGGAGTCGGCGGCGTGATCGTCTCGGGGTCGGGCGGACAGCTCGACCTCGCGATCGGCGCCTGTGCCGCCCCGAGGGGCCGGTCGATCATCGCCCTTCCGTCTGTGACCCGGAGGGGAGCGAGCAGGATCGTGCGCTCCCTCTCGGGGCCCGTCACGACACCGAGCTCCCGAGTGCAGTTCGTCGTGACCGAACACGGCGTTGCCGAGCTGTGGGGCAAGTCGGCGGAAGAACGAGCGAAAGCCCTCGCACGGATCGCCGATCCCCGGCATCGCGAGGGCCTGACGGAGTCGATATACGCTTGACGCGTGGACACCGCAACACCCGAGAGACAGCACCCGATCGAGACCAGCGAGCCGAACAAGCGCCTCCTACGCATCACTGTCGCCTTCGCCGTGGTCGCGATCATGCTGCTCGCGGGAATCGTGCTCCTTGCCGGCTGGATCAGTTCCAGGAGCGACCGGACGTCCGGCCTGCCCCCTGTCGTCGAAAGGGTGTTCCCGGGTGTCGGCGATGCGATGTTGAGACAGGACCGGGTCGGGGTCGACGTCCAGGGGACCTACTGGTGCTCACTCACGATCGACGGGATCCGCATCCCCGACGATCAGATCATGGGGGCCAAGGAGACCG
>QWHP01000169.1 GCA_021404985.1 Actinobacteria bacterium ATB1 | reverse complement strand
CCGACGAGCGTGGCTCGGGGCCGGGGGTGTGGGACCGCGCGATGCTGAGCGAGGCGTGGCGGATCCGCGATCCGAGTCTGATCGACCCCATGACCGGTCGCGCAGCGGACCGGGGACTCGGTGTCGTCGTCTCGGGCGACGAGAACCGGATGTGGCGCGGCTTCCCGCTCGCCTGCTCACCGCGCGCCTTCGGTCACATGGGGGCAGGCGGACAGGTCGCCTGGGCCGATCCCGAGACCGGGGTGTCGTTCGTGTACCTCACCAATGGGGCGGACCGCAACGCGATACGCCAAGGGGCGACAGGCGTCCTCCTGTCCACGCTTGCGACGGGCTGCTTCACCTCCGCAGGCTGACGGCCCGCTTCCGAACTACAGCCGGGCAGGCTCTTGCCAGGTCACGGTGCCCCGGCGCGGCCATCGGTGCCTGGCCGGCTGCTGCGAGCTCGCCGCCCTCTCCGTCAGCCGTCTGTTCCGAGCAGGATGGTCGCGTCGGGAAACGCCGTCGACACGATGCCGGCGAGGATCCCGGCGAGGAGCCGGTAGTCCCGCACGTCGACAGCGGATTGGCGCCAGGCGAGACCGATCGTGCGGTACGGCTTCGGCTCGGTGAACTCACGCACCACGAAGCCGGCGGGGTCGCGGGCTTCGACGCCCACCGCGATGGAGGGAAGCAGCGTCATGCCGATCCCGTTTGCCACCATCTGGACCAGCGTCCCGAGGCTCGTTGCCCGCGTGGCGAGAGCTTCGACGGCTCCCCTGTCCTTGCACACGTCGAGGGCGTGGTCGCGCAGGCAGTGGCCTTCCTCGAGGAGAAGTACCTCTGCCCCGTCGAGATCCCGGGTCTGGATCTCGCCGCCGGACGACAGCGGATGACCGGGCGGGGCGGCGAAGACGAAGGGATCCCGAAAGACTGGCATCTCCACGATGCCGGGCTCTTTGAGGGGAAGGGCGAGGAGAAGGACGTCGAGACGGTCCCCCCTGAGCTGCTCGACGAGGCGGGCCGTCTGGTCCTCACGCAGGAACAGGCGGAGCCGCGGGTGCCGCTCGCGCACCTCGGGCAGGAGCGCGGGCAGGACGTACGGCGCGACGGTCGGGATGACGCCCATGTGGAGGCTGCCGGTCAGGGGTTCGGTCTCACCCCGGGCTACGGCGACGAGCTCGTCGGTCTCTCGCAGGACCCGCCGGGCATGTTCGATGACGTCCCTGCCGCGAGACGTGAGGCTCACACGTCTGGACGTGCGTTCGAACACCGGAGTGCCGAGCCGGTCCTCGAGCTGCTTGATCTGCGCCGAGAGAGCGGGCTGGCTCACGCCGCACTGGCTCGCCGCCCTGCCGAAATGGCCCTGGTCTGCGACGGCGACCGCGTAGCGGAGCTGCGTGAGCGTCGGGGCCTCCATAGGACGAGCTTATCGTCCCTTCCGCAACTCCACCCCCCTGGCTATCAACAATGCGACGTGGGCGGATTGAGACATCGCAGCGGTATCCAAATCCGCCCAGGTGTTGCCGTTTCAGGCGTCCGTGAGGCGTCCGTGGAGGAAGTCGTCGTACGCCGCGAGGTCGAGGAGTCCGTGGCCCGAGAAGTTGAAGAGGATCACGCGCTCTTCGCCCTTCTCCTTCGCGTCGAGTGCCTCGTCGATGGCAGCACGGACGGCGTGACTCGTCTCGGGTGCGGGGACGACGCCCTCCGCCCGGGCGAACTGGACTGCGGCCTCGAAGACCTTCCCCTGCGGGTAGGCGACTGCCTCCATCTGGCCGTGGTGGACGAGGCTGCTGATGATCGGCGAGTCGCCGTGGTAGCGGAGCCCGCCGGCGTGGATCGGCGGGGGAACGAAGTCGTGGCCGAGCGTATACATCTCCATCTTCGGGGTCATGCCTGCGACGTCGCCGAAGTCGTATTCGTAGCGGCCCTTCGTCAACGTCGGACACGATTCCGGTTCGACAGCGACGAGACGGATGTCCGCACCTTCGATGCGGTCCTTTGCGAAGGGGAGTGTGATCCCGCCGAGGTTGCTACCTCCGCCGCAGGATCCGAGGACGACGTCAGGCTTGTCGACGCCTGCCAGGGCGAGCTGTTGCTTCGCCTCGAGGCCGATGACGGTCTGGTGCAGGAGGACGTGGTTCAGGACCGAACCGAGCGAGTAGTGGGTGTCATCCCGCTTGACAGCATCCTCGATCGCCTCGCTGATCGCGAGTCCGAGGGACCCCGGGTGGTCGGGGTTCTCGGCGAGCGTGGCCTTGCCGACCTCGGTGAGATCGGACGGGGACGGGACGACCGACCCTCCCCAGGTCTCCATCAGAACCCGCCTGTACGGCTTCTGTGCGTACGACACCGCGACCATGTAGACCTGAACCTCGAGGCCGTACTGTGCGCCTGCGAAGGAAAGGGCCGAACCCCACTGGCCTGCGCCCGTCTCGGTGGAGAGGCGCTTGATTCCCTCGGCCTTGTTGTAGAACGCCTGCGCGACGGCCGTGTTCGGCTTGTGCGACCCGGCCGGCGAGACGCTCTCGTCCTTGTAGAAGATCTTCGCCGGCGTACCGAGGGCCTGCTCGAGGCGCCGTGCCCGGACGAGCGGAGTCGGACGCCAGAGGCTCAGGACGTCGAGCACCTCACCCGGGATGTCGATCCACTCCTGCGGCGACATTTCCTGCTCGACGAGGGACATGGGGAACAGCGGCGCCAAGTCGTCGGGTCCCGCCGGTTCTCCGGTCCCGGGATGCAGAGGCGGCTTGAGAGGTTCGGGTAGCGACGGGGCGATGTTGAACCAGGCTGAGGGGATCTCGGACTGGTTGAGAACCCAACGGTCGGTGGCCATTTCAGATTCCTCCGCGGTGACGTCCTGTCCTTGCAGGCAGGCCACCTACGCTAGCCGTATCCTCCTTCTGTGGGCACGGTGACACCCGAGGACCTCGAACGCCTTGGCGTCTGGGATCCCGACGACCCTCACGCCGAGGAGCGACTGGCTGTGCTCATGCGCCTCGTGGATCTGGGTGCCGGGCCGGAGGATCTCGAACAGGCCGTGAGCGACCCAGGCGGAGTCGCCTTCCGTCTCTCCGTCCGACCGGGCATCCCCACGATGACCGAGTCCGAAGCTGCCGCCGCGACCAGGCTGGACGTGCAGAGCTTCCGGCAGGTTTTCCTCGCTGCAGGCCTCCCCGCACCCGATCCCGACGCTGCCGCGTACAGTGCCGAGGATCTCGGGCTCATGGAAGTCATCAGGCTCGGGATACCCCTCTATGGCTGGGACGAGATGATCCAGCTCGTACGAGTTGCAGGAGCCTCCATCGCCCGCATCGCGGATGCGGCGTCCTCGCTCTTCTTCGCCTCGGTCGCGCCGCGTCTTGTCGACGACCCCGCCGGCACGCGGGCACTCGAGGCGAACGAGCTTTCCGTCGCCATGGTGTCCCAGGTCGGCCACACGTTCGAGATCCTGCTCAGGCACCACCTCATCGCAGCCTCGCGCATCGGTGAGACGTCCACGTCCCAGGGAGTGGACACGAGGACCCTCGGCGTCGGCTTCGTCGACATGAGCGGATCGACCGTTCTCGCCCAACAGCTCGACCTCGGCGCGCTTTCCCGGCTCATCTCGGATTTCGAGGCGGCGACTGCCGAGGTCGTCTCGTCGCGTGGTGGCCGTGTCGTGAAGTTCATCGGTGACGCCGTCATGTTCGTGGCCGACGACGCTGCCAAGGCCTGCCGCATCGCCACGGATGTCTTCGACGTGTGCGCACGGCACGAGCTCATCCCGGCATTGCGCTGCGGGCTGGCATACGGACAGGTGGCGGCACAGTCGGGCGACTGCTTCGGGCCGGTCGTGAACCTCGCGGCGCGCCTCGCCGCCGTGGCCGAGGACGACGCAATACTCGTAAGTGAGGAGATGCACTCGGCCGTGTCAGGTTCGCAGGACGGTTTTCGTTTCGAGGTCCGCGCCCCTGTTGCCCTGAAGGGCTTCGAACGGCCCGAGTCCGTCTGGATCCTGCGGCGAGGGGGCCCGGGATGCGGGAGCCGGTGATGGGAAGTGTTGCCGGGACCCAAGGACTGCCCGCAACCTAGGGTTCCCTCGTGGCAGAGACCGCACGCGGCCGGCGGACCCGGGAGAAGCTCACGGACGTATCACTCGCGCTCTTCTCCGCCCGTGGATTCGACGCCGTGACGGTCGACGAGATCTGCGAGACGGCCGGGGTCGCCAAGGGCACCTTCTACGTCCACTTCGAACGCAAGGAGGACGTGATGCTCTCCGCCCTCGGGGTGTTCCTCGGCGAGACAGCCGACCGCGTCACACAGGTCGGGGACACGGAGCAGAGCTTCCTCGCGGCGATGCGCGAAGCGGTCGATATCCTCTCCGCTCTGACGCTCGTGCCGAGAGAGCTAATTATCATCACGATCCGTGAGTTGCTTGCCCGACGGGACGATTTCCTGTCCTACAGCCGGGAGGGACGTGACCTTGCCGCCCTGCTCCTCGCGCGCTTCTTCGACAACGCCACGATCGCGACCGTGCTGCGCTGGGCCCAGACCGAGGACTCACCCGAGGCGCTCAAGGCGAGCCTCGAGGACGTGGTGATGCTCGTGCTCGACGGGATCACGCCGCGGAGTTGATGCTCAGCCTGCTGGAGGTACCCAGCCGGTGTCAGACGTGACGACCACCCTGTCGAGCATGTAGCCGCGCTCGCGTACGCGGGCATGCAGCTCGTGGGACCCGGCAGTCAGATCGACCGTCATCGCCTGCACCCACGTCCATGACCCTGCCCTGCCCAGGTCGTCGACACGCCTGCCTGGAGTCGAGTCCACGCCGAGGAGCAGTCCGTCGGATCGCGATCCGCCGAGGCCGTAGCCCCAGTCCGGCGGGACACGACGGCGGACCCAGATGTCGTAGGTCCCCCCGGCGAGGTCCATCTTCCACGTCGCGCCGCTCGTGTCACCCCAGCCGAGCGCGTAGAGGTTCGCATCCCCCGTCGCCGCCCGCTTCAGGATCGACACCAGGTTGTCCACCCAGGGGGGCAACGCGTTGTGGGCCATCAGGTAGTTCCCGTCCGCTCCCGGCACGGAGCCACGCTCGATCCATGTGCCGTCGCCGAGACGGACCGGCTGCTCGGCCTGGAGGTCGCATGTCCCCGCAGTCTCTATGCAGGACCATTCCGTCTCGGCGAGACGGTTCTCGAACCAGACGACCGAAACGCTGCTCGGGTCGACCTGGGGATGGAAGAACGGCACGAACTCGCTGTCGTCGTCCTCCCACCACTCCTCGTTGTTGGCGACGATGTCGAGGTCCCCGTCGGAATCGACATCGGTGATGTCGACCTGATCCCACTTCTCGCCGAACTCGTTCACGAGCATCACTCGACCCGGTCCCCACTTGATCGTGTGGGTCGTCCAGTTGTCGGCGCCGGTGGGCGGACCCGAGTAGGACATCCAGAAGACCGAGGCCTTCCGACCGGGTAGGTCGCCGTACTCGTGGATCAACATCCCGACGATGTTGAGGTGCCCGTCACCGTCCATGTCGGCCACTCGGACCGGTCGCGAGCGCCAAGTCGTGCTCGGGTCCTTGTGAATCTCGACGTGGTCCCAGGCGACCGGGTTCACGGAAGTCTTGCGGAACCAGTGGATCGCCGTCCTCGTCTGCGTGAGGAGGTCGGTGTGGCCGTCCTGGTCGAGGTCGGCAGCGGTCATCGAGGGCTTCGCCCAGAACGAGCTGTCCGTCCAGATGACGTGCTGGGTCCAGGGCAGGCCCTGCGCCGGGCCCGGGCCCGGGTTCTCGTACCAGAGAACCTTCTCCTCGGTCTGCGGCGTGTCGAAGTCGGCGTTGGCATCCGCGATGTCGGCGTCGCCGTCCTCGTCGACGTCGGTCCAGACGAAGCCGTGACCCGAGTACTGGTCGGGTGCGATCTGGTGGATCTTCCACAGGTCGAGGTCGCGCCTCTCGGCCGGGTTCGTCGGGGCTTCGAGCCAGACGATCCCGCCCCGCTCGTAATTGCCGCCATGCACACGTCCGCCGGCGGTCACGTCGAGGAGGCCGTCCTCGTTCACGTCGTGGGAGGTCACCCAGTGGAAGTGACCCCGATCGATCGAGGTGGGAATCCGTCCGGAGTCGGTCCAGCTCGCAGGTTCCGTGACGTCGGAGGGGGATGGGCCCCAGAAGAAGCGGATACCGGGGAACCCACCACCCTCCCACCACCTGATGAACCACTCCGACCAACCCTGCACCCCCACCACATCAGTGTTTCCGTCGCCGTCGAAGTCGCCGAGGGCTGACGACTCGGGGTTGACCCCCGTGTCGATCGCGAGAGGCCGGGGCGTCCAGACGTCGACAGTCGGCCAGGGCGCCCGTGGGTCGGCGCCAGGTCCGGGGTGGAGGCTGATCACGTAGCGCTGGTCGAACTCGTAGTTCGTGACATAGTCGGTGTATCCGTCCGCGTTGACGTCGCCCGCCCCGAGCCCGTTCGCACCCCTGTAACGCCCGTCGATCTCGTGCACCGGCCAGTACGGGTCGGCACCGGCATGGCGAGACAGAGCGAGGAAGCCGGCCGTCGCCACGAAGGCGAGCGTGGCAGTCATCGCGAAACGATGTGTGAGGTCTCCCAGCCGATTCAATCGATCCCCTGTCCGAGTCTGCCGTCCTCGATACTCGGTATTCCACGTGGAGACCGACAAGTCCCGCCCGCCAAGGCGGGCTCGTCCTGCGCGTCTGTCATTTGGCCGGGAGGTATGAAGCGCCGTAGGTGTGTTCGACGGCGATTCGGAGAACGACACGGTCGGCGGCCGCAAGCGCCTCGTCCGTGAGCGGAGGTCCCGGGTCCGAGCCTGTGATGCGTGCCATGATCCTCGCCGTCGGCGCCCCGATCGACTCCGTGAGGATCTCGGCACGCCCCTCCACGGTGACGCACGGGTACGGGCGTTCGTGTCCTACCACGCAGTAGGACGCCCGGCCCGTCCGGATCACGTCCTTCGCCTTGCCCCGCTTCGACTCGGTCGAGATGAGGATCGTGTCGCCCTCACGGAGGTGGAAGGTGAGCGATTGGCGCAGCGAGCCGTCGGGCCGGATCGTGGCGATGACTCCGACGGGCGAAGCGTCGATGAACCGCCCTACGTCGTCGGGGATGGTGCCCATCTTCGATTCCCCCTGGAGCAGGCGACGGCAGCAGGTGCGGTCGCTCGAGTGTCCCGAGTCTACGGAGATCGCCGTGGTCGCGAGATGGGAACCCGAGGCGGAGCGCGGTTAGTTTGCCCATGTGGGCCGCAGGAGACTGGGAATCCTCGCAGCGGCTGTCCTTGTGGCGGCCCTGTTCGCGAGCGCCTGCGCATACCGACCGCCAGCGGACATGCGCTTCGTCACCGACGACCAGGGACGTGCCCTGATCCTCCAGGGAGCCAACGTGGCGGGTGCAGCGAAGCACAGCCCGGGAAACCTGCCCTATCACACGCGTGAGGACATCCTCCGGATGGGCTACGCGGACTGGGGCATGAACCTCGCCCGCTACCTGCTGGCGTGGCAGGCGGTCGAGCCCGAACCGGGCGTGTACGACGAGGGCTACCTCGATGCGGTGGAGGAGCGCATGCGCTGGTTCGAGGAGGCGGGGGTCTCCGTCGTCCTCGACATGCACCAGGACGTCTACGGACCGGCGGTCGGCGGGAACGGTGCGCCCGCCTGGGCAACGCGTACGGACAACGTTCCCGTCCTGCCCCCGCTTGAGCCCTGGTGGCTCAACTACCTCCAGCCTGCCGTGAACGTGGCCTTTGACAACTTCTGGAAGACGTGGGGCCCGCACGCGGACGTGCAGACCAGGCACGTCGCCATGTGGCGTCACGTCGCAGAGCGGTTCGCGGACGATCCCGCCGTGCTCGGCTATGACATCATGAACGAGCCCTACGGTGCCACCCGGGGATCACAGTTCGAGAGCGGCACCCTGACCGCGTTCTACCAGCGGGTCATCGACGCCATCCGCAAGGTGGACGCCGACACATGGATCTTCGTCGAGCCGGCGTCCTTCGGCGCGAACCAGGGCATCCCGTCCCGGCTCGGTCTCGGGAACCTCGACGATCCACGGCCGGGCGAGCCCCACATCGCCTACTACCCGCATCTCTACACACCCGACGTCGACCTCGGGCAGGACTACACCGGGGACACGACGTTCATCGACTACTGGGCGCAGAGCCGCGTGAGGGAGATCGACCGGGTGCCGATGCCCATGCTCCTCGGCGAGTTCGGCCGCGGAGGCGACAGTGCCCCACCGTGGACCGCGGACGTGCTCACGATGGCCGACAAGGTCACGTCCGGTTGGACGTGGTGGAGCTACGAGATCGACTGCGACGGATGCTGGGGCCTCGTGGACTCCCAAGGCAACGAGGTCCCGGTCGTCTCGACGCTCGTCCGCACGTACGCCCGCGCTGTCGCCGGCCGCCCGCTCGAACGCAGTTACGATCCCGCGACCCGTGTGTTCCGGATCAGGTACGCCGAGACCGGTATCGAAGCTCCGACGGAGATCTTCGTCCCGGCGACGCGCCACTACCCGGAGGGTTTCGACATCATCTCTTCGGACCCGGACGGATCGTGGTCGTGGACGTGGGACCCTGCCCGCCAGATCGTCGAGGTCACCTCCGACCCCGGACAGGGCGAGCACACGATCACGGTGCAACCCGCCTGAACGCGGCCACCAAGCGTCAACGCAGGCGTTCCCAGACCGTGAACCTGACGATCGGGGGATGAAACCGAGCTTCTCCGCGCCCGGTCGGCTCATGTCGCTGAAGAGCGCGGCGGCGATCCGGTCACCTGCACGAGCCAGTCGTGTCCGGACCATGCCGTACCAGTAGCCCTTTCCGCGGGCTGCTTCGGTGGTGACACCCAGGGCGAGAAGCGCGTGTTCGTCCGAAATGTAGAGAGCGGACGCCGTGACCGGCTCACCCCCGGCGTAACCCACGTACATCGTCCAGGCCGGGTCGTCCAGGGTCCTCGCGTCGAAGAGGGCGCCGGGGCGGTAGGGGTCGAGCTCGGGGACGGGGTACCCGGTGACGACGACCCTGCACCAGTCGTCGACCCCGCCAGCGTCGTCGACCTCGACGATCCGGAGATCGGGCGGGCAATCGGGCAGCCGGCCCGGGGGCCGGATGAGCAGAGGCGGATGCCCGACGAGTCGCCAGCCGCGTGGCCGCAGGTCCGGGGTGGGGGCGGCACTCCACAGGTGCACCGTCCGCGCCGCACCCACGACGTCGAAGAAGCCTTCCACGTCGCCCAGTAGGCCGTCATCCGTCCCCTCGGGTGGACAGAGCAGGACTGCCGAGTTGAAGAACCCCCTGGGGCGGCCCATGTCGGCGGCCCAGACCTCGTCGGCCTCGAGCACGCGTCCGCCCATGCGGCCGACGGGCAGCATGACGCTGCGGGCGTGGGCATCGAGGAAGCGCCGAACGACAGTGTCCGACTACGGCGTGTCGGGTGCCCACCCCGTGGCCAGATCGTCGGAGGGGATCGCAGTGTGCGCGGAGGTGTGCTCCGTCGAGTGCTCGGAGGTCGTGGAGGGCATGGCTGGTGTCCCTTTCTCTGTGGGTACGATGCGGAATAGGTCAGGGATCGAGGCGGTAGAACCGGAAGACGTGGTGCTCGATCGGGAGCACGGTGACCTCGCGGAAGCCTGCCTCACGGGCGAGCCGTGCGAGCGTCGATGCCTTGAGAAGGGTGCCGGTCGCCGCGGAGGGGGTCTCCGACCGTCCAGCAGGGAGGCAGTGCAGGACGCTCGCGCCGGCGAGGAGCCGCTGAACGGGGTCGCCGTCGACGCGCAGGACCTCGTCCGCCTTCTCGTCCATGATGAGCACTGTGCCCCCGTCGGATCCCGCCAGCTCGAGCATCGCAGCGAGCACCTCGACTGGCTGCGACATGTCGTGCACGCACTCGAAGGCTGTGACGAGGTCGAAGGAGCCGCGTGCGTGCCGACCGTCGGCGGACGAGAACGTCACTCTGTCGGCAACTCCGGCATCACGGGCGTTGCCGCGCGCGGCTTCGGTGGATGCCTTGTCGTTGTCGATGCCCTCGACGGCGGCGTTGGGCCAGTCGTGGGCGAATTGGATGCTCGACCAGCCGACGCCACAGCCGATGTCTGCGATCCTCACCTCGCCGCCCGACTCGAGCTTGGCCTGACGTCGGGCAGGGCGGAGATCCAGTCGGAAAGGAATTGCTCGTGGTGGGGACGGTTGAACGCACCCTGGGAGTCCCGCATGACGAGGCCGTAGTCGGCGTAGCTGATCCCGTCACCGTTCCTGTACGCGTCGAGAAGTCGGGGTACCACGGAGGCGAAGGAGACGAGGAACCCCGGCATCGGTGCCATGTGCGCGAGCGAGTGCGGATCGAGGAACACCTCGGTGAACTCCTCGGGGAGCGAGTAGCGACGCTCTCGATCGTCTGGGTCGTCGGCCGCGATGTCCAGGAACCCGGCGATCGCCTGCTGCACCAGCCATTCACGGGCGTAGCGCTCGTCGATGCCGGCCGCCTTCGCGAGCTCCGCCGAGCTCATGTCGTCCACGTCAGCGAGCTCGGCGTACAGGCCGAGCTTGTCGCCCATGTACACGGTGAGCAGCTCCAAGCTTCCGACCCCGGACTCGAAGAGCCGGCCGACGAGCGTTTCGACACGTTGGGTATCTGTCGTCTGCACCATGGTTTCCCCCTGGTCTTGCTTCCTGACCTCGGGGCGCCAAGATCCGTGTGTGGCGCTGCCACACACGGAGGACTCGGTCAGGTGCGGCGGTTCAGTCCCGCGTCGTCCAGAGCGTGGGACGCTCGGGCTCGTATGCGCAAATCGTGCCCGTCCGCAGGGATATCCGGAGGTGACGGGCCAGTGGAGGGTGGACCTTCTCGATGCGAGACAGGACGTCTGCAATCCGTGTGCTCACCGCCTTTCGGGCGCGTTCGGCCGACTTGCCGGCTCATGGAGCGGGCTGCTCGGGTTGGTGTTCGTGTGGGAGGTGGAGGGTGATGGGGCCAGCGGAGAGCATGACGAGGGCGAGAGCGGCCTCGGCGCTGTGAAATCCGTAGGTGCGTCGGATGATGAGGCGGACCTTTGTGTTGAGGCCCTCGACGCGGCCGTTGGATGTGTCGTGCTTGACTGCGTTGAGGATCAGATCGGCTCGCTCGCGCATGGTTTTGGCGGTCTTGACGAAGGGAGCGAGCCGGGATCGGGATGCTCGGGTACATCAGCGGTCGAGTCGTTCGGCTGGCTCATCGCGTGTGAGGTCGCCGGTGAGGATCGCCCGGAACTGTTCTTTCATCTCGTAGGCGTGCCAGATCCTGCCCCTGTCGCGTTTGATCTTTGCGAGCTGGTCGGCTTGACGGTCGGTGAGGTCCTCGGGATTCTTCAACAAGGCCCAGCGGCAGCCTTTGAAGTCTCTGGCCCATTGGTCGTCGGGAAGGCGACGCAGTTGCTGCCAGAGGTCTCGGCGTACCTCGTCGAGCGCATCTGGGGTGAGCTTGACGAGGTGGAAGGGATCGGCGCAGATGACGGCCTGGGGGGCGTGTCCTTGGTCGCTACCGATTTGAGGTAGGCCGGTCCGAGGTCGAGCGATACCGCCTCGATCAGACTTGAGCGTTGGGTGCCGAGTTCGGTGAAGAAGCGGTCGAGGGTGGCGGCGTCCCGTCCGGACGCACCCCAGACGACGCAGGCCTGGTCGTGGTCGACGACGAGGGTCAGGTATTTGTGGTGCTTACGCCAGCTGATCTCGTCGACACCGATACGGAACAGGCCGTCTGTGGCCTCCGCCCATTCGACGGTGTGCACCTGCGTTCGCCGCACCCGCCGCTCTCCGAGCCGACCGGGATCTAACTCGGTGGCGACGACGCGTGTGCGGGCCCGGCCGACTGTGCGCCAGGCAACGCGGCAGAGCCGCGCGATCGCAGTCTTGTCCGTGCGTGTCGCCAACCAGGCGAGGAGATCATCGAAGTCTCGGGTCAGACGGGCCCGCCGGCCCCCGGGGCGAGCGAAAGGGACCGCCTCGACGACAACTCCGTGTGCCGGACAGGCCAGTCGTCGTAGCGTGGCACGCACCTCGAGGCGCCACACACCCAGGTCGAGATGACGCCAGCGTGACTCGACTGGCCGCGTGTCGTAACGGTGACGGGTCTCGAACCCACAATGCGGACAGACGAGACGGCGGCGACGCAGCGCGACCGTTACGGTGACCACGGCCGCTCCGAAGATGACTGAGGTGACGTTCACGCCATCGGAATGCGGTAGTGACGCGCACGGGCCGCTGACCTCCAGGATCCAGGCTTTGAACACCCGTGATCCTTGTCGTGGTTCGTGCGCGTCACGCGGACCCCCCGATCAGCCCTACACCCCAACAGCCGTGGGGGCCTCCGCCCTTACCCCACCCACACCAGGGTCAGGAGTGCGGGTTTTGCCCGACTCGGGTTCGCGGTCCTACTCTGTGTGACGGCTCCGCTCCCCGCGAAGTCTGCCCGCACCGGCGAGCTAGTGAAAGTTTTCACTAGCTGGCCGCACCGTACCTTTGCCACGTACAGGGTCGCATATGAGCACCAAGACCAAGCTGATCGTCGCAATGCTCGTGATCGGCGGGATCATTGCCGGACTGAACACGATCCTGATCGCCTGGTACACGCACGACCAGGCCGTGAAGAACGTCGAGCAGCTCGAGGCGTCGAACGCCCAGGCCCAGGCCACCAATGCCGACCTCGAGAAGCAGATCGCGAGGGCAACAGGTGAGGAGAAGACAACGCTGGAGAAAGAGCTCGTCGAGGTCGTGCCCGTCGGCTGGATCGACCGCAACGACTGGATCATCATGACCGCTTGGATGGTCGTCTTCCAGTTCAGCATGCTCGGCGTCGCGGCACTCGTCCTCGCCCGCCGAGACGACTCCCTCCCGTTCACCTGGGGCGAGTCGATCTTCTACGGGTTCGTTCTCTTCGGCTTCCTGATTATCGCTTTCGGCTTCATCCCGCACTACATCATCTCCATCTGGGACTTCAAGACAGGGACATGGGTGAGCCCATTCTCGGTGTGGCCCACGAGGGCGATCGCCGGGCTCTGGAACGAGAACGCCCTCGGCTGGCAGTGGTCGTGGAAGGCAGTGCGCGACATCATCGTGGCGGGCTGGTACATCGTCGCCCTCCTCGCCATGTACGTGCTCTGGTACTGGGCGCAGGAGTTCCCCAAGCGTCAGGCCCAGAAGGCCGCAACCACCGAGCTCACCTCCCCCTATGGGCGCCCGATGCTGTCCACCGAGAAGTGACGAATGGCAAAACAGGACTACGTCACCGAGACCCCGCCCTTCCGGACGGACTACCGACTCGCAAAGGTCGATCCCGACGAGTTCCAGTCGCGGGTGAAGCCGAAGCAGTTCATCTCCCTTGACCAGTCAGAGTGCATTCTCTGTGAGGGATGCGTCGACATCTGCCCCTGGAAGTGCATCCACATGCTCTCGACCGACATCATCGCCGAAGCCGAGGGGATCGAGATGCCCGGCGCCGACCCGAGGGACCATGTCGTGTTCGTCATCGACGAGGACGAGTGCACTCGCTGCCAGCTCTGCGTCGAGCGGTGCCCGACGGGCGTGATCATCCTCGGCAAGATGGCCGCGGAGCCCGTTGGAGCGGGGGAGCAGGGACGGAACTTCAATCTCGGCTACGCGTACGGCATGCGCTTCTGAGCGTTCGAGCAGGAGACACAGTGGCAACCAAGACGAACGGCAACGGCAAGGGCAAGCTCCGAGAGTCGGTTTCCAACGTCATGACCGAGAAGATCCACGGTGGCCAGGTCTGGTCGTCGATCTTCCGTCCGGGTTCGGTGTTCCGCAAGGGCTACAGCGACAGCCCCAGGAACCGCGCCTACACGATCATGAACAGCGTGCTCTATCACCTCCACCCCGTGAAGGTGAAGCGTCACGCGGTGAAGGTGTCCTACACGCTCTGCCTCGGGGGTCTGTCGTTCTTCCTCTTCATCCTCCTTACGGTCACGGGCATATTCCTGATGTTCGCCTACCGGCCCACGGCGGCGAACGCGTATCAGGACATCCAGGCGCTGCAGACGCAGGTGGCGTTCGGCCTCCTCGTTCGCAACCTCCACAGGTGGGGTGCGCACCTGATGACCTTCACGGTCTTCCTCCACATGGCCCGCGTCTTCTACCACGGGGCGTACAAGCCTCCGCGTGAGTTCAACTGGGTCGTTGGCGTGATCCTGCTCGTCCTGACCCTGCTGCTCGCGTTCACCGGCTACCTGCTCCCGTGGGACCAACTCGCCCTCTGGGCCGTGACCGTGGGTACGAACATGATCGGGTTCACACCCGTGTTCGGCGACCAGGTCAGGTTCATCCTCCTCGGGTCCAAGGAGATCGGCCCGAACACCCTCTTACGTTGGTACACGCTGCATGTGCTGATGTTCCCGTTCATCCTTGTGATCTTCCTCGCAGTCCACTTCTGGCGAGTACGCAAGGACGGCGGCATCTCGGGTCCCCTCTGAGACAGGAGCTGTGAGAAAGACATGGCCGACATCCCCGAACACCTTCTGAAGAGGTCGCAGGAGGCCAAGAAGCGTTCCGACGCGGCTCCGGCCGAGTCAGCCGGCGAGCCGGAGGCAGCATCGGAGCCATCCGCTCCTTCCGAGGGAGCCGCGTCGGGCTCGTCCGGTGGGATCCCCGAGCACCTGCTCGCAAGGTCGAAGGCGGCACGCTCCAAGTCGGGAGGGGAAGGCGAAGGCGACGACGGCGGAGCGAAGCCTGCGGCTGCGACGGCCACGAAGCCAGCCGCGACAGCCGCGGGGAAGCCCGCGAAGGCGGGTGCGGCGACGGCCACCGCAGCCCCCGCCCGAACGCAGAGGCTTCTGGCGGTGGTCAAGTCGGGATCCATCCAGACGACCAAGAAGGATCCCGTCGACAAGGTCAACGTCTGGCCCCACCTGCTTGTCATCGAGTTCGTGGCGCTTCTGGTCGTGCCCGCGGGCCTGATCGTCTTCTCGGTGCTGATCAGCGCTCCCCTGCAGGAACAGGCGAACCCCAACCTCACCCCGACCCCCTCCAAGGCCCCGTGGTATTTCCTCGG
>QWHP01000168.1 GCA_021404985.1 Actinobacteria bacterium ATB1 | reverse complement strand
ACGTCGGCGCCGACCTCCTCGCAGACGTTGGCGATCTCGTTGATGAAGCTGATCTTCGTGGCGAGGAAGGCGTTCGCGGCGTACTTGATCATCTCCGCAGATTCGAGTGTCGTGCGGATGAGGGGGACGGGGACGAACTCCGGGTGACCTTCGGGGAAGGACTGGTGGATGATCGGGTCGTAGAGGAGGGCGACCTGGTCGAGCGCATCCTCGGAGGACGAGCCGAGGACGATCCTGTCCGGGTACAGGAAGTCCTCGACTGCGGAGCCCTCGCGGAGGAACTCCGGGTTCGAGACGACACCGAAGTTGCGCATCCTAAGCTGGGTAGGGGACATGGCGTCCTCGATCAGCATCGTGATCCAGTCACCCGATCCGACGGGCACCGTCGATTTCGTCACGATCGTCTTGAACCTGTCCCCGATGAGGGGCGCGAGGCTCGTCACGACATCTCGTAGTGCCTCGACGTTCGCGTCTCCGGTCTCCGTGAGGGGTGTTCCGACACAGATGAAGACGACGTCGCTCTCGGGAATCGCATCCTCGTAGTTGTCGGTGAACCGCAGGCGCTCCGATCCGATCCCGTTGCGCAGAAGTGTCCCGCACTCGGGCTCCACGAACGGGAGCTCCCCGGCCTCGAGCAGCGCGACCTTGTCAGGGTCCTGTTCCAGCCCGATCACGTCGTGGCCGAGATGAGCGAAGCAGGCTGCGGTCACCGTCCCCACGTATCCCGTGCCAATGACGCAGACTCGCATTCGGACCACCTGTTCGATACCGATGTTCAAACCTCCACCTCATGATTCGGCCGCTCACGTGCGGCGAAGCCCGGGGATCCTCTTCCCCTGTGGGGACATCGACTCTGCGAGGTCGATCACGAGGCTAAGTATGGGTTCTCCAACCGGGAGGGTCATCCTGCCCCTACTTTACGGCCTTCCCCGACCGGCCGGTGCGACGACACCTCCGACGGCGTTTTCTTCTGAAGTCGGCTGCACCTCGGGTCGATGGTCTTGCAGGTGCGCTGGGAGACCGCACCGGGATCACCCCGGTGGACGAAGGTGATCCGCCAACCCTGGGAGGGAACGTGCCTGAAGTCGTCCGGCAGCGACGCGTCGCTGCCGGTGCCCAAGAGGTGTGGACGGCGATCTCCGCCGTGAACGCGATGCTCGAGTGGTACCCGTCGGCTCGCAAGGTGGAGAAGCTCGAGGGACCGGACGAAGGTGTGGGGCGAGTGCAGCGCGTCCGGTACAAGATCGGGTCGCGCAACGCGATCGTGGATCAGGAGGTCACTGCCTGGGAACCCGGTCGCCGACTCGAACTGCGTCAGTTGCGAGAGTTCCTAGGGAGCAAGCAGGCTCCGTTGCTCGCCAAGGACGTCAGGACTGCGATCGAGATCGAAGAGGCGGGCCCCTCGGCCTCGCTCTCATCGGGTGAGGAGGACGTCGTAGCGGGCCCCGCCGGACAGGTGGACGGCGGAACCCGGCTTGAACCTGCGTCGAGTGGGTGTGGCTCCTGCGTGATCCGTGTGCGCTCGACGTGGGAGCCGGTGGGCCTCAAGGGGCAACTCGCCACCCAGACTGTCATCGTGCCCCGGGCGGAGCTACTGGCCGACACCGTTCTCGAGGCCATCTCCGGGATGTGCGAACGGTTCTGACTCGGCATCGGGTTCGTCGAGGAGCAGCCGGACGGTGGCGAAGCCGCACCTTAGGGGCACTTGCACCGATCCATCGGTGACGGGGAGAACGCCAAGGTCGCGTTCGCGTACATCGCACAACCTCGCCTCTTTGAAGGCCACGGACCGTGACCTGAGCCGGACCACGGCTTCGGTTTCATCGAACTCCCGGAGCCGGATGATCACTCCGTGACCGCGATGTGCGAGCTTCGCTGTGACAGTCGTCGATGGGCGGTCGACTTCGAAGGCACTCCCGGCGACGGATCGCGCCACTTGGCGTAGACGGTCGCCGTCTGACGCTTCGATGAGCCGGTTCCACTCCCGAGCGAGCTCTCGAGGCCGGGCGGCGTCTGCATCGTGAAGGAACCACAGCGCGACGTCGGAGCGGATGTCGTCCCTGACATGTCCACGTGCGGGGTGTGCCAAGAGCGGAAGGAATCCCCAGGCCGTTTCCTTCGTGGCATTGCGTGCCACGATGATCTCCACTCGGCCGTCCCCGGACGCGTGAAGCGCAGTCGGCATGTCGGAAGCGATCCCGATCCCTCTCCCTTCCCGGTCAAGGGTTGCGGCAAAGGAATGCAGCGCCCAGAAGGTTGGTTCGTAGAGACGGCTGAGCGGCCGGTCCACGACCGCACCAGGTTGGTGCATTCGGATTCGCTCGGGCCGTAGCGAGGTCGGAAAGCGCAGCACGGCTGCATGTCCGTCCTCACAGCCCAAGTCGGTTGTCACGCGGAGTGCGGAGCTGCCGTCGAAACGGAAGCGGCGCAGAGTGCGGCGGCCGGCGACTTCGCACGTGGCGGTGACGAGGAGTGTCCCGTCACAGTCGTCCACTTCGAGGTGCGCTCTTGTTGAGGATGCGGCCGCGATCTCACGAAATCTACCGCCGGCGAACTCCATTCCCATGCGCCAGAGCCCACCGCTGTCCTCGAAGACGACGACGTCGGCGCCCGGCCCGTCGGCCCAAGCCACGCCTGAGTCGGCATCCTCGAGTTCGACGACGCACCCGCCGCGGGCTGCGTCCACGACGGCTCTCAGGCTCTCGGTCTCGATTTCGATTCGGCTGCCCGATTCGGTGCAGCGAATTCTGGGCTTGTTCGTCTCTTGAGCGTTCTCGACAGCGCAACCGTCGCCGAGGTCGGCGAGCTCTCTTTCGAGAATTCGGGTCACCTCGCGACGGGCGCGGTCGAGCCAGGGAAGTTGCTCACCCCGCGCGACGCGGTCGGGGGATGTCCCGGTGATCCAGTCGTGGTGATCAGATGTCACGGCGACATGCCAGGCGGGGGCGAGCGCGGCCTGAACTCTCCGAGTGCTGTGGTACCCGGTACCGGGTCGTGTTGCAGCTGCTGCCTCGGCGAGCACGAGGGTCTCGGCGAGCTCTACGCAAGCACGTTTCAGGTCGAGGCGGGCGCTGTAGAACCCGGTCCAGTAGGGATTCGAATCGAGATCGACGGCGGGGAGGGAGTGGCGATGGTGCGACACGAGCGACAGGTAGTCGTCGTATCCGGCGTTCGTGAGCCAGATTCCGCGACGGTCGAACTCGGTCTCGTTCCAGCGGTCGATGAGCTCCCACAGTCTCGGCACCGGAGGTACGAAGTCGAGCCCCATCGCGAGGAGCATGTAGGGAGTGCGCGAGACCGGCGCGAGCTCCCGCACGTAGCGTTCGATCCTGTGCCGTACGAAGGCCTCGCGGCGGTCCGGAATGTAGGTGGGTAGGGTCAGCAGCCTGACGGGCCCATGAGCCGCGATCATGTCGCCGTGTCCGTACCCGAAGGCGTTCCAGTGCGTGAGCAGCTCGGCGCCGCAGGGCGTCGTCCACACGAAGTCGAGAGATTTCTCGTCCTGGAGGAGCAGACTGGCGGTTGAGCCGGGCCGGGGGAAGTGGCCAGGGGGGGCCCATTCGGCACCTTGCAGCAGCATCCCGTCGACACGTGTCACTGCCGCCATGTCGAATCCGGCGGCGTTGAGAAGTGCCGGGAGTCCCGGGGAGTGCCCGAAGCTGTCCGGGAAGTACGAGAGCTTCGGTTCTTGGTGCATTCCGTGCTCACGCAGCCACTCCTGGCCGAGGAGGAAGTCCCTCAGGATCGTCTCCTCACGGGGGATGAGTGTGTCGGGCGTCGTGACGCCGCTGGCCGTGAAGCGCAGACGGCCTGCGTTCACGAGGTCACGGAAGATCTCTCGTCGGGGCTCGCTTGCGGCGTCCCAGTACATCTGCGGAAAGAAGGTGCATTCCACCCCGTAGACGCGACGGGGCTCGTGCACAAGCTCGGCCACGGCCCTGTCGAGGTTCCGTCTGACCATCCAGCGGAAGTACTGATCCGAGCGCAGAAGCCAGTTCGGATCCCAATGGCTGGACTCCGCGAGTACGAGAACCTTCTCCGCGCTGTCGGGTATGCCCAGCCTCCTGCGGAGGTGATGTTCGGTCTCGGTGTTCGTCGGGCCGTCGCCGGTGCCGTTCATGCTGTTGCCTTGTGGTGGTGGAGCGTGGACGGAACGAGGGGTGTGATGCGGGAAGGGCCGGATAGCCTGCGCCCATGGTCGAACGCGAGATCACAGAACCCGTCGATGAGTGCCTGGCCGACGGTCGTCTCGACCCCGACGCCGTCGGGTGGTCCCGGGTCCCGCTGCATCGCTGCAATCTACGTGGGCACTGGCCGCGGAAGAAACGCTGGGAGTACTGGTGCGTGACGTCCGACACACACCTCGTGTCGGTCACGTACGCCGACATCGACTATCTCGGGCTGATCGGCGTGTGGTTCCTCGACTATGCGAGCGGACGGACGGCTTCGAAGAACCTCGTTGTCCCGTTCGGGATCGGTTTCTCCCAGCCCGAGACCGTCGGGGGTGGCGACATCTCCTGGAGTGGCTTGGGACTCGACCTCGCTATGACCGAGACCAGCGCCGCGACACGGCTCTGCGCATCTTTCAGGGACGTGGACATGGACATCGACATCGGGAAGCCCCCGGGGCACGAGTCCCTGAACGTCCTGGTGCCGTGGAGTGACTCGAGGTTCCAGTTCACCTCGAAGCAGAACACTCGCCCGGCCGTCGGCTATGCCCGCATCGGCCAGAGGCGCTACGAGTTCGGCATGGAGAACTCCTCCTACGGGACGCTCGACTTCGGCCGCGGCGTCTGGCCGTACAGGGTCATCTGGAATTGGGGTTCCGGGTCCGGGAGATCGAACGGGAGAATCGTGGGGCTCCAACTGGGCGGCAAGTGGACGGATGCCACGGGGAGCACCGAGAACGGCGTCGTGGTCGACGGAACCATCCACAAGATCTGCGACGATCTCACGTGGGAGTACGACCAGGGCGATTTCATGAAGGTGTGGCGCGTCCACGATCCCACGGGCCGCAAGGTCGATCTCGAGTTCGACCCGTTCTACGAGCGCACGGACGGCATCGATCTCGGCGTCCTCTTCAGCGAGGCACATCAGTGCTTCGGACGCTGGACCGGCCTTGCGACCGGGGACGACGGGTTCCGTGTCGAGGTCGAGGGACTGCTCGGCTGGGCAGAGGAGTTCCGCGGCAGATGGTGAGAGCCGGCATCGAAGGACCCGCGGGGGGAGAAGCGATGACCGAACAGGTGCCTCGGACCGTGTTCATCAGCGGGGTGCTCGGATTCATCGGCGGCGCGCTCGCGAAGCGCTTCCGGTCCATGGGGGCGGAGGTCAAGGGGGTGGACGCCGAGGCGAACGGAGAGGACGGGGTCGTCTCCGGCGACATCACACGTCCCGGACCGTGGCAGGGCCACGTGGCCGGGTGCGATGTCGTGGTCCACACCGCAGCGGTCGTGAGCAACACGATTCCGAGGGACAGGACCTGGGAGGTGAACGTCCTCGGGACACGTCGGGTGCTCGACGCCGCGGTGAGGGCCGGAGCCTCTCGCTTCGTGCACTTCTCGTCCGTGCGTGCGTACTCCGACCGGGACTTCCCCGACGGCGTGGACGAGGACTGGCCGGTGCGACCCGACGGCCACAGGTATGTCGACACGAAGGTCGCCTCCGAGCAGGTGGTCCTGCAGGCCCATGCCGCCGGCGAGATCCCGGTGACCGTCATTCGGCCCGGCGACGCCTACGGACCCGCCTCCAGACCCTGGACCGTCATCCCGGTAGAGGCGATCTCGGCCGGATATTTCCTTCTGCCCGACGGCGGCCGGGGGATCTTCAGTCCGGTGTACATCGACAACCTCGTCGACGGCGTCGCCCTCGCCGCCTCGAATCCGGGTGCGGCGGGCCAGGTCTTCAACATCACAGACGGGATCGGCGTCCCCAACAGCGAGTTCTTCGGGCACTACTACAGGATGCTCGGGAAGAAGCCGGGGGGAACGTCGACGGCGCCTGCGGCACTCGCCCGTGTCCTTTTCGCCGTCGTCGGGGTGATCGACCGAGCCAGGGGCAAGCCGACCGAGGGGACAGCGGAGGCGGTCGACTACTTCCTCAGGACGGGGACCTACTCGATCGAGAAGGCGAGACGGGTCCTCGGCTACGAGCCGAGAGTCGGTCTGGAAGAGGGAATGCGCCGCACCGAGGCCTGGCTCAAGGGAGAAGGGTTGGTGTGAGGCGCCCGCTGTCCGAGCCGCAGGCTCGGGGGTCCGAGGGCGTAGCCATCGCCTATCTCAGGGCGGCTTCCCAGTCGGCAACGACACCTTGGTCGTCGTCGGGGTCGATCTTGGCCGGGACGCGCGACCCGGGGAAGAGGAGCGGGACCGCAGCGTCGGGAACGGGATTCCCGACCTTCAACTGGTAGGGGGCCTTGCCTTCCACGAACACGGAGAAGACGAACGCATGGAGATCGACACCCGATGC
The DNA here is from genome assembly GCA_021404985.1 of Actinobacteria bacterium ATB1. GTDB lineage: Bacteria > Actinomycetota > Acidimicrobiia > UBA2766 > UBA2766 > QWHP01. The sequence continues at coordinate 126 of QWHP01000168.1, read as the reverse complement.
GTTCTGCATCCCGAGCGGCTGCGTCTGGACAACGACGCCCTCTGCGGGAATCCCCTGCGCGGGGATGTCAGCGGCACTCTTGGACCCTCCCCTGTTTGACAGTCACGGTCGGCGGTTCGGTGTCCC
>QWHP01000167.1 GCA_021404985.1 Actinobacteria bacterium ATB1 | reverse complement strand
CCCAGCCCGCGAAGCTCCTCCGGATCGCCCAGATGCTGCGCAGCATGCAGGAGACCGTGACGCACATAAGTCTGGACGAGGAGGGCCGGCGTCAGCTCGCCGAGGTGCAGACGCGTGCCGTCAACGAGCTCGGGGACGTGATGTCACCCGACCTCACGGTCGAGCTCAGGGAGATGGTCGCCACGATTCCGGACGAGGGAGTTCCGTCCGAGAGCTCGGTTCGCCTTGCCCAGGCACAGCTCGTCGGATGGCTGGAGGGGCTCTTCCAGGGGATCCAGGCGAGCATCGCCGTCCAGCACGCCTCGATGCAACAACAGCTCCAGCAGTTGCAGAAGACCCGGACCGGGGAGGGCCCCGAGCGCTTCGGCGCATATCTCTGAGCCGTGAAGCGGAGAAGGGTCGCGCGACTCCTCGGATCGAGGCTTCCCAAGACGTCCGGGACCCTGCACGTCGAGGGGGCGAGAGGCGAGATAACGATCGGCCGCGACGCCAACGGCATTCCCCACATCACGGCTGGTGACGACCTCGACGCCTCGTTCGCGGTCGGCTTCTGCCATGGCCAGGACCGGACATTCCAACTGGAGATGCTTCGAAGAGTGATGCGCGGGACCGTTTCCGCCCTCGTAGGGAAGCGAGGGTTGAGGATCGACCGCCTCAGCAGGCGCATCGGCTTCCACAGGGGAGCCCTCGACCAGCTCTCGAGGCAGACCGACGACACGCGTGAGCTCTTCGCTGCGTATTCCGCCGGGGTGTCTGCAGGGGGCGGGGTCGGGCTGCGACGCCGCCCGCACGAGTTCGTCGTCCTCCGCTCGTCGCCGAGCCCGTGGGAGGCAGAGGACGGCATCGGCATGCTCAAGCTCGTCGGTTTCATGCTGTCGACGAACTGGAGCGCGAAGCTCGCGAGGTTGCGCATACTCCTCGACGACGGGCCCGACGCGTTGCGCGATCTCGAACCCGTGTACGACGCGTCACACCCGCTGATCTCACCTCCTGGAGTCGCCGCCGGGCCCGCCCTGGCACGCCTCGACGAAGAGCTGACTGCGTTCGAATCGGTCGTGGGAACGGGGCTCTCGAACAACTGGGTCATCGGAGCCGATCGCACTGCTACGGGCTTGCCGATAGTCGCCAACGACCCGCACCTGAATCCGACGATCCCTTCCCAGTGGTATCTGGCTCACGTGAGGACGCCGGAATGGGAGGCGGCCGGCGCGACGTTTGCGGGTGCGCCGGGGATAATCGCCGGCCACAACGGCTTCGGCGCCTGGGGGGTCACGAATGGAATGGCCGACCTCTGTGACCTCTGGATCGAACAATTGGGCCCTGAGCCGGGGACCGTTCTGCGCGACGGATCCTGGGTTCGTTGCGAGTGCAGGGACGAGGTCATCGAAGTGCGGGGTGGCGACCCGGTTACCGAATCGATCCTCGTGACTGACCGTGGCCCCGTCATCGGTCCCGCCCTCGACGGTGAGGTCGGAGCAGTGGCCTTCAACGCCGCATGGCTGTCCAGCGGGACGGTCAGGGGCTTCCTGGATGCGCACAAGTGCCGGGACTTCGACGCCTTCCGCAGCTCGTTCCGCGACTGGCCTTCGGCGTCGCTCAACGTCGTCTACGGCGACGCATCGGGCCGGATCGGCTGGCAGTTCACAGGCGAGATCCCAGTCAGATCGGGGCGCGGGGCGCTCCTGCCCATGCCTGCGTGGGAATCGGGAACGGCTTGGGCGGGGGCGAGCGTCCCGTTCGAACAGATGCCCCACGAGTCGGCGACAGAGGGTGCCATCGCAACTGCGAACAACAAGCCGGTCGCGGACTCCGGGAGTTCGTCAGGGCCGTATCTCGGCAACGATTGGAGCATGGGCTACCGAGCGCGCAGGATCCACGAGTCCCTCGACGAGCGCGACGACTGGGACGTCGAGTCGACGCTCCGCTTGCAAACGGACCAGGTGAGCCTTCCCTGGCGGGAAGTGCGAGGGCTTCTCACACAGATCGACGCCTCGAACGATCCGGACGTCGAGTTGGCCATGGAACTCTTGCGCTCCTGGGACGGTGTCGTGACCCCGGATGCCGCCGGAGCAGCGGTCTTCGAGCTCTTCCTCCACAACATGGCGGTTGCCGTGGTGAGGGCCAAGGCGCCTCGGGCGTGGGAGTGGGCGCTCGGGCGTGGACCGCACGCTATCGTCCCCTTCAACACGCTTCATTCGGCGCGTCTCCCGCATCTCGTCCGCTTGCTTCGGGAGCAACCCCCCGGTTGGTTCGAGCACAGCGAGGAGTTCGCCCGGGACGCCTGGACAAGGATGATCCGACAGTGTCTGGCTGGGGCAGTCGCACGGCTGCGCGACAGGTTCGGGACCGACACGTCGTCTTGGTCGTGGGGCGAGTTCCGACCGCTGCGGATCCCTCACATGCTCGGCGGAGCGGACGGTCCGCTCTCGGCCATGTTCGACCTCGGTCCTTTCCCTTGGGGAGGTGACATCACGTGCGTCAACATGTGCGGCTCGAACCCAATCGACGTGAACGCCGACCCGATCCTCATGCCGACACTGCGCATGGTCGTTCAGGTGGGCGACTGGGACGCCGCTCGCTTCGTGCTCAGCGGAGGTCAGTCCGGGAACCCCGCATCACCCCACTACGACGACATGTTCGAGCTCTGGAGATGCGGTGGCGCCGTCAGGATCCCATGGTCGCAAGAAGCCGTTGCGTCGGCGACCGTGGATGTGCTCAGGCTCTTCCCGGCCCTACCGGCCGCGGACTGACGTCGTCGTCGGGATCCCGGGTGATTGCAAGGTCGGCCGGCACGCGCGTGCCACGTAGCACGCGGCCGATCTCGCTAATCGTCGTCAGCCCCTGTGCCACCGCGCTCAATCCCTGTTCCCAGAGCGTGACGAGGCCGGCCTCCCTCGCAAGCCGGAAGATCTCGCCGTCCCCGACACCCGGCCTGAGCACATCCCGGATCCCGTCCGTGAGGGCAAGAACTTCGTAGATGCCCACACGTCCCCGGAAGCCGCTCCTGTAGCAGTTCGGGCACGCTCTGGCCTCGCGCCACTGGCCGAGCTGGGGAAGTCTCACTCCGAACGCGGCCGCTTCCTCGCGAGGTGCCGTAACGGGCTCCGCGCACTGGCTGCAGAGCCGTCTGACGAGGCGTTGGGCGACGACGAGCGAAAGGGCGGAGCCCACCAGATACGGCTCGATCCCCATCTCGATCAGGCGCGTCAGCGTGGACGGTGTGTCGTTCGTGTGGATGGTCGAGAACACGAGATGGCCCGACAAGGCGGCGCGCAACGTGATGTTGGCGGTCTCGAGGTCCCGTACTTCCCCGACCATCACGATGTCAGGGTCCTGCCTCAGAACCGACCGCAGGGAAACAGGGAAAGTGAGGCCTGTCTTCTCGTTGATCTGGACCTGGGTGGCGACGTCGAGCTCCCGCTCGACGGGGTCCTCCAGCGTGATCAGGTTGAGCTCGGGCCGGGCAACCTCGTTCAGGGCCGCGTACAGTGTCGACGTCTTTCCCGAACCCGTGGGTCCGGTGATGAGGACGAGCCCTTGCGACATGGAGATAGCGTCCCTGAAGAGGTCGAGCTCGGTCGGGCCGAATCCGCAGTCATCGAGGGTTGAGACCCCGGTCTTCTCGTCGGCGATCCGCAGCACGATCTTCTCGCCGTTCGTCGCCGGGAGCGTCGACACTCGCGCGTGGACACGCCTGCCGTCGACGATCAGGCAGACCCGGCCGTCCTGGGGCTGGCGGCGCTCAGCGATGTCGAGATCGGAAAGGATCTTCAGGCGGTTCACCATCGGCTGGTGCACGTCGCGGTCCGTTGTCAGGAGCGGCTTGAGGTGGCCGTCGACCCGAACTCGGATGAGCGTTCGGTCCGCCTTTGGCTCGATGTGGAGATCGGAGGCACGCCTCCGGACCACATCGGAGAGGAGAGTGTCCACCAGGCTCCGTGCACGATCCTCCTCGTTGTCGGCCGATTGGAACTCGATCAGGCTGTCACCTGTCAGCCTGGTGAGAGTCCGGGCGACCGCACTCGGCAGCCCTGCATTCACTATCACGCGGCGTCCCGTGAGCACGCTCAGGTCGTCGGCCGCCACCACATTCGTCGGGTCGGCCATCGCCAGGTAGATCTCGTCGTTCTCGCCGAGCTGATACGGAACGGCATCGAGCTTGATGCAGAGGTCCATCGGGACGACCCGCAGGATCGACGTGTCGATCGGTTTCGAGTCCAGATCGACGAACGTGATCCCGAGGCGTCTCGAGAGCGCGACCGTCACCTGCTCCTCGGTGGCGAACTTCGCCTCGATCAGGACCTCTCCCAGCCGCCGCCGTGTCGACCCCGAGTACTGGAGTCTCAATGCCTCCTGCAACTCGTCGGCGGTGATGATGCCGTCCTCGACGAGGATGTCCCCGAGGCGGAGTGGGCCCTCCTCGGGTGGCGCATATCCGGCCCGGCGGCGCGCGAGGTCCTCTGCGTCGAGGTGTTCGAGCAGCTTGCCGTCATCGACAACAGCAGGAAGGGGGCGGTCCTCGCCCCGGGCTGTGTCGGACTCAGCGGGGTCCCCCTGGGGCACGGGCACCGCCGACGATCGCGGGTCGAGGTCCAGGCCGGGGTTCCGGGATCCGGGACCAGTGACGGGAGTCGAGCGGTCGCCCATGTCCGTCGCGACGGGGCCCGCCACGCCGTGACCGCCCGGGTCGCCGGCAGGCACCGAACCGGCTCCGGAATCGGCGCCGGGCTCAGGACGGCCCACTGCGATCTCGGGCTCGGCTTGTCTGTACCCGTAGGTCTTCGGGCGCAGCCACGATCCACACTGGTGGCAGACGGCCGACTGCGGCCAGTTGAGAGCGCCACAGGACTCACAGCCGACGTACTCGTGGCCGTGCTTCTCGGCGACGAGCGACTCCCACGTCTCTTGCACCCAGGTCTCGGCCGAGCCGGATTCGTCGAGCACCGGCGAAAGGGTCGAGGCGACCTCACGGGCGGGTACCCCGAGCTCGAGTGGCGCACCGCACCAGTAGCAGGATGGTGAGGCCGCCCAGTTCAGGCCGTCGCATCCCGGACACGTCGCCGTCTGCGAGGAATGAATGTCGGCTCCGCAGGCGTGGCAGGCGGGGGCATCGGCCCAATTTGCCACACCGCAGTAGGGGCACTGTCGTGTGTCGTTCACGGCAACCTTTCGACCTCCGGATATAGGTATCGGGCGAATCGATTGTCGGGCTGAGGCCGCACTCGATCCCGCGTACCCGCGCCTGTCCGATTCGAGCTGTTGATCCCCTTACCCCTTTCGGGGATATCGCCTGCCCGGAGTGCCGCTGCGCAGGACAGACGGTTGACAGCGTAGAAATGGACGTCGACTGACTCGGGCCGATTCGTCGGCCGGGCCCGGTGACACGTGCGTCGGGCCTTCGGGCGTTAACTGGGAGGCATTTGATGGCGTCTGCATCCGGCCGGAGACCGAAGCGTTCCGTCACCCTGGTCCGTTTGGCGATGGCAGGTGCCGTCACTGCCCTCCTCGCCTACTTCATGGCGTCGCCCGCAACCGCACAGAAGGTCGCCAACCCCGGGACCTTCACGCTTTCGCTCGACACCGGCGAGATCAACATCAAGACGACCTCCTTCGGTATCGGCGGCGCCCCGGCTTGCAGCAACGGCAGTGACGACGAGTCGGATCTCGACACGCTCTCCGACTACCCGGCCGACCCGCAGTGCTCCGGGCCGGAGGACAACAGCGAGGTCGTCACGGGACTCCAGCCGGTCGAGCCCGTGGACCTCACCGGGACGATAGATGCGGCCGGGAACGTGTCCGTTCCGTCGTCGGGTGTCAGCTTCCCCGACACGTGGATCGAGGCCGACGGTGCGGGCGTCATCACGGTCCAGATCCTCGCCGTCGGAACCCAGACGGGGACGCTGAACCCGATCACCGGCTTGGCCGACATCACGGCGAAGCTGCGGATCAAGCTCAACAACAGCCTCCTCGGGAGCGGCTGCTACATCGGCTCGAGTTCGGGCATCCCGATACCCCTGACGACTGGGTCGAGGCCCGCCAACGGGACGATGCCTGCCATGTCGGGTGTCCCGTACAACACGACGGACGGGTCCGCGACCCTCGTCGACAACACCTTCGACGTCCCGGGCGCGAGCGGCTGCGGCCTGTTCGGGATCCTCAACGGGACCATCAACTCCCAGCTTGGTCTGCCCTCGACCGACGCCAACAGCGTCTCCCTCACGGGATTCTCGAGCCCGATCCTCCTGCCCGGTGTCGTCGCCGCCTTCACGGCCACCCCGACGAACCTGAGCGTCGCATTCAACGCCTCGGGGTCGAGCGCTGCGGCCGGGATCGCGGCGTACAGCTGGAACTTCGGTGATGGTTCGCCGGCTGGGTCTGGTGTGTCGCCTTTGCACACCTACGCGAGCGCCGGGACGTACACCGTGACGTTGACAGTGACGGACACCCAGGGCGACGCGGCGATCAAGTCAGGTCCCGTGACCGTGACCGCACCGGGCAATGTGGCGCCGACTGCGGTTGCGTCGGCTGTTCCGTCTTCGGGTGTTGCGCCGTTGCTGGTCGGTTTCGATGGGTCGGGGTCGTCTGATCCTGATGGGTCGATCGTTTCGTACAGCTGGGA
>QWHP01000166.1 GCA_021404985.1 Actinobacteria bacterium ATB1 | reverse complement strand
AGGAAGTCCTCGGTGCCGCGGGCGGGCGAAACATCTTCAAGTCGTCCCCCATCGCCTCGCACCCGGGCGCGACGGCGAAGATCGGCGAGGTCGTCGACTCGGACCTGCAGACGGAGGTCGCCGGCCTGTACGTCTGCGACTGCTCGGTGATACCGGAGTCCTGGGGGCGACCCCCGACACTGACGCTCATCAGCTTGGGGAAGCGCCTGGCAGCTCGTCTGACCGAGGGGACTTGCAGCACAACAACAGGATCGACAGCCCTGCACAGCGTCGATTGACGCGGAACTCAGCGCGCGACGCGCCAGACTGTCCGGGCTCCGCCCGAGGAGCGGTCTGTTGGTCCCACAGGAAGGTGAGGAACTGGAGGAGGGTGTCGCGCGTCCTGGCGTAATCGAGCACGTGCACCGGCCGCACCGCCGTCGGCGGACCGTTGCGAAGGCCGCCTTGGCCTCGGGATTCCCGGCACTGGCAATTGTCGCCACGGCGTTCGGCGCCGCGAGGCTGAACTCCGGGCTCCCAGATCTTCGTGCCGACCGGGCTGCGAACGGGCACTCGTTGCGGCCTTGACGGCAACCACCACGACCCTGCCCCCACCGCCCACACCCAAGCCGGTCCCGGTCGTCACGAGGATCGACACGACGGACCCCGTGGTGTTCATCACCATCGACGACGGCTGGCAGCCGCTGCCGGAGGTGGTGATCCTGCTCCGCACCCAGCAGGCGCCGGTCGCAGAGTCTCTCATCGCGTGGAAAGCGCAGGGCAATACCGACTTCTACCGCGATGTCCTCTCTCTGGCGGGACGGTCGAAACCACTCGCTGAGCCACGAACGCCTCGACCGCATGCCCGCGGACGAGGTCCGAGCGGAGCTGTGCGGAACGAGCGACACCCTTGAGTCCCTCTTCGGGAGACGCCCTCTCTCCTTCAGGCCACCCCACGGCGCCTATGACGACGAGGTTCTCCTCGTCGCCTCGGACTGCGGTCTGTATGCGAACGTCATGTGGAGCGCCGAGGTCACAACGGGATGCTGACGACGGATTCCCCCGGAGACCTCGCCCCGGGAGACATCGTCCTGCTCCACTGGGGGCCGGGCCTTGGTGGTCGACCTTCGGGTTCCCTTCGACGCGATCGCACGCCTCGGCCTCCGTGCCGCACCGCTCCACGAGTACCTGGCACCCACCTGAGGAGCGGAACGCGGGAGACAGCGACCGCCGTCCGAGGTGCTGGCATCGCGCGATCATCAGGCCCGGCGAACACCCCTTGGAGCGAGAGAGCAGCCCCTCGTGTGAACCGAACGCTGTCGGGCTGGCGGGTGAAGCCCGCTAGATGCCGGCGAGGCGCTCCTGGAGGAACTCGGAAGGGCAACCCATGCATTCGAGGGGATTGTCGTCCGTGTCGATGCCCTCGAACACCCCTGCGCTCGGTGTCTCCAACGGCCGAAGGGGCATGACACCCTGGTGCCGGCAGTCGAGGGCGATCCAGGACGCGAGGACGTCCACCACCTTCGTGTAGGGCACGTCGGGCTCGGACGCCTCGAGCTTCGCCGCGTATGCCCCGACCCAGCAGCCAAAGTGGCTCTTGTAGAAGCTGCGCCTCGCCGAACGCACGACCTCGACGGCCTCTTCGTTGCCCTCGACAACGGCCGCGACCTCCTTCGCGGCGAGAAACGCCGCGAACTCCAACTCGACAAGAAGGTGGTCGGGGCGCTCCTTGGACACCTCGAAGCCGAAGGCCCTGTAGAAGCCGGCGATGTCCGCGAGCTCGCCCACATGCCCGACGATGTTGGGTTTCAAGTAGGACGTCTCGTAGGGGGGCACCTGCCCGCGGGTGAAGAGGCGGGTGTGGGCGATCTCAAGTTCCAGGGCGTCGGTCCAGCCGGACATGTCGATCCTGCGGATCTCGTCCGCGAGTCTCTCGTCCTCGAGGGCCAGGGCCGCGGCCAGATCCTCCAGCGCTTCGCCAGAATGCAGCCCCCCCACACGTGGTGACAGACATCTGAGAAATGCGACATACACCAGGGTGTCCTGCTCGGCAGGTGTGTGCTCGCCCTCCCTGACTACCGCGCTCACGACTGCGCCACCTCGACGTTGAGCTTCAGGACAATCTTGCTCGGACTCTTGCGAGCGCCAACGTTGTCGTCGGCGCCAACCCAGACCGCAAACGCAACCCCATATGTCTTGCCTGGTTCGAGCGACACCTCGTTGGGATCCGAGCCCTTCATGTTCTTGCCCAAGGCGACACGCCAGCCCCTGTCGGTCCAGATCCCCGATCCACTCGCGTCCTGTGTCGGGGCAGTAGCAGACGTCCCGAACCCCTGAGCCAGAAGCTTCTCCACAGGCGAGACACGGTAGATGGCGGACTGGAAGTTGTCGGCGGCATAGCCGGCGAGCCGGTACGTCGCATTCGCCTGCATGTAGGCGTCGGGGACCGTAACGTCGACGGCATCATGCGCGTCCTTCACCAGGGGCGGGTAGAAGTCGGTGCTGGCGTTCGGGAAGGCCACAGTGATGTCCTGGAAGCCCTTGTCCACGTCCCGCTGCCAGTCCGCCTTCCACTGCACGATCGTCACCGGCTGCGCAGGGTTGCCCATCATCCGGAGACCGGCATTCGCCTCGGAGGCGAACAGCACGGCAGCACCGTCCCGGAACTGATCGGTCTTGATCGTCAGATTGCTCTCCTCGTCGACGCCCCACTCCAGCCGGAAACCGATCATGCCCCCGTCGTGGAGTGCCCGCACCGAGATGGCCGAGACCGCGGCCTCAGGGAGCTTCGGCGTGGTGACGTCTTGGGGGCCAAGTACGACCCGGGCCGAGGGGGCGTCCCGCCAGAGGTTCGAATCTGGATCCTGCAACGGCACCTCGTCGCCGCCCGTGTACACAGCATCGATCTCGGTCGCCTCGGGTTCGTTGACGAGCCGGCTGAGCCCGTAGGCACCGGCAGCCACCGCTGCCACGCCGACGCCCGCTCCGAGGATCGCCTTCCGCCTGTTCGGATGACCGGGAACCTCCGTTCCGAGCTCCTTGACCGTGACACCGGAGGATGCCCCCCCGTCACCCTTCCCGTCACCTTCGACGATTGGTGTCGCACCGGTCTCTGGCTCCCGAGTTCCCTTCTCGCCAACAGTTTCGTCAGTCACGAGATGCCGCCTCCCTCATGTGATGTTGTAGCGGTAGACCGCGACACTGGGATCGAATTGGGGTCTGACCATTGTCGGTTCTTTCAGCGGGACGGTGGCAACGACGTTCCCCTGGTCGTCCCACCCCGTCGCCGTCTCACCCTGCACCTTGAACTTCGAGATGATCCGGTCAGAGGCCACGTTCAGCACGAGGACGCCGAGCAGCTCCGGGTCGTTGCCCTCCATCGCGTTCCTGTACGTCTCCACGGACTCGGTCGCTCCCGGACCGAAGAGCATCCGAAGGAAACGCTGGTTCTCGACGTGAATCGGTGGGATGTAATAGACGTTTGGCTCCGTCCCCATCTGCGGCAGGAGGGGCCGGGCGACCTTCCGCACGTGAACGAGGAAGTCCAAGGGATTCTCGGGATCGGCCTTCTCCGGCGGATTCACCCAACCGAAGGTCCGGATCTTGCCGATGCACGTTCGCATGCACCTTGTCAGGAAGCCCTTCTCGACAGCAGGGAAGCAGAGTACGCACTTCTCCGAGATCCGCGTCACGTGGTTGTACATGACCTTCTTGTAGGGACATGCGCGGACGCACTCGCGGTAGCCCCTGCAGCGCTGCTCGTCGGTCAGCACGATCCCGTCTTCGGGACGCTTGAAGATCGCGGTCCTCGGACATGCCCCCAGACACGCGGGGTAGGTGCAGTGGTTGCAGATCCTCGGGAGGTAGAAGAACCAGGCGTCGTGGGGTAGGCGCAGGTGGTACTTCTCGGAGTCCACCGTCGTGTTCGTCTCGTCCTCACCCTTGTTCGGGTAGGCGTAGTCGAGGTCATTGGGCAAGTAGCCGAGAACCCTCTCGCCTTCAGGTGCAGCCTCGAAGATCGTCTTGCCGGCGTAGACGTCACCGTCCCAGTTCTGCGCTCCGAGCTTTTCGAGAATCTTGGCGTCGTAGGCGAGGGGGTAGGAGCCCCACGGCTTGGACTCGACGTTGTTCCAGAACATGTACTCCTGGCCCTTGCCGGAAGTCCACGTCGTCTTGCAGGCGACCGTGCAGGTCTGACAGGCGATGCACTTGTTCGTGTCGAACACCGCGCCGGCCTGCCTCTGCGGTCGAACCTCCGGATAGAGGTAGGCCATCTTCCTGCCTAGCTGCCAGTTGTAGACCTCAGGCATCTTGTTGCTCCTTCCCGAAGTACTCACCCTTCAGGTACTGGGCGAACCCGGGGTTCGTGTTGCTCGGCCTGTACCCCTGTTCGAGCGGGTACCACTCGCCCTTGCCGTCTATGCCGCCGGGCTCGGCGTTCTCCATCTTCACGAAGGACTCGCGAGGCGCGCCGTTGGTGCAGTACACGTCGGCCTCGAAGCCCTCCCCGATCAACTGGCCCGACGCGTCCTTGCGGACGAAGTCGTCGAGTTGCAGGGTCGGCCTCAACCAGGCTCTCGTGATGGACTGGTGTGACCCGTAGCGATACGCCGCCTGGTAGTTGGTTCTCGGGTTCTTGGCGAGGCCGTTCTCGTTCGTCTCGTGACCTTCCACACTCCCGTGTGTCGAGACGTAGAAGTGGAACCATGCCCGGGCGATGCCACGGACGATCGACGGGTAGTACCGGGCTCGCACGAGCCAGCGGGCAACCTTCTTGTCCTCTTCCGAGGCGTCCTGCCAGCCGACGAACGGCCTGTCCGCAGGATCACCGTCACACCAGATGTAGTCGCCGTCCTCGATGCCCAACTCCTTGGCGTCCTCGGGGTTGATGTCGACATACCCCTCCGCCACCCAGGGCGTCCGCTTGTCATGCCGGTAGAAGTCGCCGTAGGGACCCCAGATCACGACGTCGGTGTCGGTCGACGCCCCGATCGTGTGGCAGGCGTGGCGGTACTTGGGCGTGAAGAGGACGTGCGTGAAGCCGTCCTCACGGAGGGGGTGCTTGCTGTCAGCGATCTCATCTGGTGTCAGGACCACGTTTCGAACCTGTCGCACCTCGTCGTCGAGATCGTCCGAGGACAGACCGTATTCCTCGAGCTGAACGGGCCGGATGTAGGGATGTTTTCTCGCCATGATGACGTTCGGCTCGTAGGGCGTGCCGTCGACCGGCTCGCGATGCACGGGGAGGTTCTCGCCGTACTCGATGAACCCGTCCTCGTCCCGGTAGAACTCGAGCCGGCCGGTCTTGTTGTACCAGGGTTTCGACTCCTGGCGCTGCTCCCAGCCGACGATTCGCGGGCTCGTCCTCGTCATCGAGTAGTAGGGGCGCCCTTCGGCGCATGACGACTCGAGTGCCTCATAGCTGAGCCCCTTCGTCGTGTTGCCCGACTTCATCCCACGGTTCAGGTACACCTCCGGTTGGCCCGTGTTGATGAAGTGCCAGTAGTCAGCGAACCTGTTGTCGCCCGTCAGCCTGGCGAGCGCGTTCCCCAACCCCGCCCAGACCTCGGTGTCGTCCCGGGTGTCGTGCAGTCGGGCGAGGGGGCCCCTCGGCCAGGCTTGCAGGAACGGGTTGGTCACCGCACCGTAGATGTCGGGAATCTTGCGTTCGAACCAGGAGTCGACACCGAAGACGATGTCCGCGTACTCGCACGAGGCTGTCCAGAACCACTCGTTGACGACGACCATGTCGATCTTGGGGATCGTGTTCTGGAACACGTTGTGCGCCCACTTGGCGTTCCCGAGAATCGAGTTCGCGTTCGCCACCCACATCGACTTCGTCGGGCTCGGCATGTGCGACTTCCCGGTGAAGTTCTTGTTGCCGATGCGCAGCGGGCGGTCGTCGTAGTCGTAGTAGTGAGCTGACTCGTAGAGGAGGTACTTCCCCTTGTGAGCAGGCTTGGACGGATCCAGTTCGATGTCGAAGGGGTCCTCGGTCCCGTACGAACCCGCCATCCCGTTGAGCAGGGGCAGCCTGTAGTTGCCCGCATAGCTGCCGACGGTTCCACCGAAGTGCCCGACGTTGTCGGTCAGGGCGGCAACAAGGATGATCGCCCGATCCTTGGTGTCCCCGTTGAAGAACTGGTTCGGGCCCATCCCACATGCGAAGAGTGTCTTCGTTGGGTTGGCGGCGATCTCGCGGGCCAGGTCCTGGATCGCGTCCGCCGGTGCCCATGTCACCTTGGAAATGCTCTCCGGGTCACACGTGTCTTCGAGATACTGCTTCAGCGCGTCGAACGCCGGCCGCGCCGCGACGGTCTCACCGTTCACGAGTTGCACTTCGAACTCGCCCTCGAGAGCTGGATCGATTCCGGTTCCCGCGAAGAAGTCGCCGACTTGGTCCCGGCTGACCGGCTTGGGCTGGTCCGTCGAACTGTCCCAGACGACGAAGTCGCCCCATTGCTCCCGGAGCTCGGCCGGGATGTACATCTTTCCCTGTTCGGAGAACGGTGGGAGCTTCGCGTGGCTGTCGGGGATCACCTCCGTCTGGTTGGTGAGAGGCGCGCTCTGATATCCGGGAAAGACGTCGGCGGCGCGCAGGAGCTTCAGGTTGTCCGAGCGGACAAGAAAAGGCAGGTCAGTCCGGTTCTTGACAGCGGCCTCGTCGTAAAGCTCCTCCTTCACG
>QWHP01000165.1 GCA_021404985.1 Actinobacteria bacterium ATB1 | reverse complement strand
CTGCGCTGCCGCCTCAGTGTGCTACGCATATCGAACGATCTCGAACGTTGCGGGGACCTGGCCCTTCGTGTCTGCAAGCAGGTGTACGACAAGGCGTGGATGCCGCACGTCGAGGAGTTCCGTCCCCACCTCGAGCGGCTCGGTGAAGGCGCGCTACGTTCGCTGCGGGCCGCTGCTCAGGCGTGGTCCGAGCGTGACGCGTCCGCTTGGCAGAGGATCGAGGAGATCGACGTCGAGGTCGACGGGGTCTTTGCCGATTTCCTCGACATCGTGGAGGAGCTCGAAGGACCACGCACAGGCGAGATCGCGATCCGCTGCGTCATCGCCGGGCAGGCGCTCGAGCGCATCAGCGATCACGCCGTGAGCATCGCCCATCGAGTTCGGTACCTTGCCACCGGAGAACCCGAAGGCCTCGTCGGGGAGGTCAGACCATGACGCTTCGTCGGGCACCGAGTCGAGGAGTCTGCTGACGTGGAGGCCCTCACGATCGCTCTCGGCGTCGTTGCTGCGACAACGCTCGTCGCCTTCCTGCGTCTGTGGACCGTGACCCGCCAGAGTCGGCGCCGCATGGCGGCTCTTGTCGGCCGTCTCGAGGATCCCGAGAAGATCGCCTCGGTCGAGAAAGCCAAGTCTTTCGAGCGGGCCCTGACCCGCCTCGAGAGAGCGGTCGACAATGCCGCTCTGCGCGAGACGAACCGCGCGACCGAGCAGACACGGATCCTCGAGTCCCTTCGTCTCCTCCAGGAGGGAATCGTCCTCGCGGACGAGGCGGGGCACATTGTGTACGCGAACACCGCGGCGCGCCGCTGGCTCGGTGGAAGGCACGTGGACGCTGTTGTAGACAACCGCATCAGGACCCTGATGCAGAAGTCCCTCGCAGCCCAGACGGCCTTGAACGACGACTTCGAGATCATGGGCCCTCCCCACTGTCACCTCGAGCTGGTGGTGGCACCCCTCGACAACGGAGAGAAGTTCATCGGCGTCGTCTGTTTCGTCCTCGATCGCACCGAGGCGCGGCGGGTTGATGCCGTGCGGCGCGATTTCGTGTCCAACATCAGCCACGAGCTCAAGACCCCCGTGTCGGCCCTCGGGCTCCTCGCCGAGACCCTCGTGGACGCCATTGACGATCCCGACGTCGTGCAGCGATTGAGCAGGCGTCTGGTCCACGAGTCCGGTCGCCTCGTCCGCATCATCGACGACCTGCTCGCTCTCAGCCGGCTGGAGGCCGAAGGAGCACCTGCCCGAGAGGCCATTCCGGCCGACCTGATCGTGGCGGAGGCGGTCGAACGCGTCCGGGCCGGCGAGGTTGAACGCCACGTCGACATCCGTACGTCGGTGCCTTCAGGTCTCCAGATCGTGTGTGACCGCCGCCAACTGACGAGTGCCCTCTACAACCTCCTCGAGAACGCCGTGAAGTACTCGGAGCCGGTGGATGCGGTCGAGGTGCGAGCCAGGAAGGTCGAGGACGAGATAGTGATCGCCGTCGAGGACAGCGGCATAGGCATCCCGAGGAAGGAGATCGACCGCATCTTCGAACGTTTCTACCGTGTGGACCGGGCCCGCTCGCGTGCGAGCGGGGGCACCGGCCTGGGTCTGGCGATCGTCCGCCACGTCGTGCAGAACCACGGCGGCCGAATCGACGTCGACAGCACACCGGGTGAGGGGTCGACCTTCACTCTGACTTTGCCCGCGATGGGCGGTATCCCGCGCCTCGACGTCGACGAGATCGACACGGGCGGATTCGACCTCTTCCTGCTCGCCGACGACCAACCGCAGATGTCAGATCTCATCGGGAAGGAAATGCTGCCGTGAAAGACAGCACGACCGTGCTGATCGTCGACGACGAGCCTTCGTTCACAGACGCGCTGGGCATCGCCCTCAAGCGTGAAGGGTTCCGAGTCCATGTTGCCCACGACGGGGTCGAGGCGATCGAGGAGTTCGAACTTCGCCAGCCGGACATCGTCCTGCTGGACGTCATGTTGCCCCGCATGAGCGGGATCGACGTATGCCGAGAGCTGAGGACGCGCTCGAACATCCCCATCATCATGGTGTCGGCCAAAGGCGAGGAGGTCGATGCCGTAGTCGGACTCGAGGTCGGCGCCGACGACTACGTCACCAAGCCCTACGGTCTTCGCGAGCTGATTGCGCGCATGCTGGCCGCCCTCCGGCGGGCCCCCCGTGGCGTGGGCCCCGAGTCTCCGGCCGTCGTCAGCTCCGGGGACGTGGTGGTCGATCCGGAGAGACACGTGGTCACGGTGCGGGGGGAGGTCGTCCAGATGACCCTCAAGGAGTTCGAACTCCTCCATCTGCTAGTCGAGAACGCCGGGCGAGTCGTGCCACGCGAGCAAATTCTCGACCGAGTCTGGGGCCTCGACTACGTGGGCGACACGAAGACGCTCGACGTCCACATACGGCGTCTCCGGTCGAAGATCGAAGAGGACGTCAAGGCACCAAGGCTCATCAGGACGATCAGGGGGCTCGGGTACAAGTTCGAGGCCCCCGTCCACGCGATCTGAGGTCACGATGGAGCTCACCGAGAGCGCCGTTCCCCCGGCCGGGCTCCCCGAGCTCCGCCGAGCGTGCATGATCGCCGACGGAGCCGATCCATTTCAGCATGCCCCCGACTTCGCGGCCCACCCTGCCAGCGGGGCAGAGTTCTCGTCGATCGAGGGGGATGCCGGGCTGAGGGGTGCCGGAATCCTCTGGGGACCGATCGGCGACAGGTACGCCTGCATCTGCGTAGTCCCCGGCGAGCGCCTTCGGGGACTGGGCGGAACGATCGCCGAGTGGGTCCGAAGAGTGACTGTCGGCGAAGGGGCGGATGTGATCCGGAGTTGGGTCGCCGGGGCCGGCTTCGTCACCGACCGGTTCTGTGACCGCTGGCAGGGCGTTGTCGCAAGGCGCCTGATGAAGCTCACCGTGGAGTTGCCGGCGGGAGAAGCTCACTTGCCAGAGGGGTACGAGGTGAGGGGCTTCCGGCCGGGTGATGTCCCGGCGCTCGTCGCGGTCAACTCCGAGGCGTTCGCTGACCATCCCGACCAGGCGACGATGACCGCCGAGGACGTCGAGGCGAAGATCTCGCAGCCCTGGTTCGATCCCGATGGCCTGCTGCTGGCGTGGAAGGACGGCGAACCGGCGGCCTACTGCTGGACGAAGGTCCACTCCGGCACCGATCCCCCCGAAGGTGAGATCCACCTGATCGGTACCGCTCCGGTCCACCAGGGCCGTGGGCTGGGGCGGGCGATGACACTCGCCGGTCTCCGGAGGCTCGAGAACTCCACCCGGAAGGGGACCCTGTACGTCGACGAGATGAACGTTGCTGCGCGTTCGATGTACAGGCGGATCGGCTTCCGGATCGAGCGCGTCGACGTCCAGTACCGCTTTCAGGTCCCGTCCTGACACGCGCGTACCTTCGATGCACATGGTCGAGTCGTCACCAGCCATACCGACTGTCCCGGCGTCTCCGTATGCAGTCAGTGTCAGGGAGCTTCACAAAGCCTACGGTCGCTGCCCGGCAGTTCGGGGCCTGTCGTTCGACATCGGCGACGGGGAGGTGTTCGGCCTGCTCGGCCCGAACGGCGCAGGCAAGACCACGACGATGAAGGTGCTCGTCGGGCTCACGCGACTGAGCAGCGGTACAGCGTCGCTCTTCGGCCTTCCCTGCGGGACGGCAGTGTCCCGCCGGCTGATCGGCTACCTCCCGGAGAGCTTCGCCTTCCACCGGTGGATGACGGGTCGCGACGTGCTGCTGTACCACGCCCGGCTCGCAGGCATGGGCACGGAGACCCGCGGGCGGGTGGAGGAAGTTCTTGCACGCGTAGGGCTCGGCGACCGCGGCGGGGACAAGGTGGGTACCTACTCGAAGGGGATGGCGCAGAGGCTCGGCCTTGCCCAAGCACTGGTCGCGTCACCTCGGGCGGTGTTCCTCGATGAGCCGACGAGTGCCTTGGACCCGGTCGGACGTGCGGAGGTCCGTGACCTCATCAGAGAGCTCCGCGCCGAGGGCGTGACCGTCCTGCTCAACTCGCACCTTCTGAGCGAGGTCGAGCGCGTCTGCGACAGGGTGGCGATCATGGACCAGGGTCAGATCGTCTCCCAGGGCACGCTCGGCGAGTTGCTCGGCGGTGTCTGCGAGCTGAAGGTGACGGTCGACCATGTGGACGACCACCTCTGGCATGCCGTGATTCCATACGGACGGCCCCTGTCGGTCGAGAACACCACGATAAGGCTCGAGATCCCGGATCCGGCAGTTGCGGCGGACGTGGCTGTCGCGATCGTCGGGGCAGGACGCAGACTGTTTCACCTCGAGACCGGCAACCGGTCACTCGAGGATCTCTTCGTGCAGCTCGTCCAGGGGGGCGATCGATGAAGGGCGTGGTGACGGTCTTTCGGTTCACTCTTCGCGAGGCGTTGTCTCGGAAGGTCGTGCTGGCGGCGGGGATCGTCGGCATCTCACTGCTCGCGCTGTTCGCCCTCGGGTTCTCCGCGCTGGAGAACAGCCTCTCGGGCCAGGTCACCGGCGGCGACCTGTCGGTCGTCGAGGCAAGGCTGTTTCCCCTCAACATGCTTGCGACTCTCGGACTCCTCGTGGTGCAGTTCGTATCCGGCGTTCTGGCCCTCTTCCTGTCCGTCGGCTCGGTTTCGACCGAGATCGAGCAGCGAACGATCTACGCGGTCCTGGCACGGCCGATCAGGCGCGCCGAGTGGCTCTTCGGGCGCTGGCTCGGCCTTGCCCTCCTGATGCTCGCGTACGTCGCTGTCATGATTGGGGGGGTCCTGCTGGTCGTACGCGCGGTTGCCGGATTCGACATGGCGGGCCCGGCTCAGGGTGTGTTCCTGGTTTGGGCGGAGTGCCTCGCTCTCGTGACTCTGGGTCTGCTCGGCAGCACGCGTCTGCCGGGCTTGGCGACGGGCATGATCGGCTTCTCCCTCTACGGTCTCGCATGGGTGGGTGGCTTGATCGGCTACATAGGCGATCTCGCGTCGAACGACACGATGGTCATGATCGGCAGGTCCGTGCGTGTCGCCGTTCCCACCGACGGGCTGTGGCGTGCTGCGTCGTACAACCTGCAGTCGAAGGCTGTTCTCGACCGGCTGGGATTTCTCGGCGACGTGCAGCTTCCGTTCGTGTCGACAGATCCGGCGTCGGGTGTGTTCCTCGTCTGGTCTGTGTTCTGGATCGGAGCGGTCCTCGCGATGGCCATCTGGTCGTTCCGGACACGAGAGCTGTGACGCCGAGCCCGGGTGCGGAGTTCGCCGTCGGGCCCAGGTGGCGGGTGTGAAACGGTCGAAGGCCGCCTGCCCCGGCCGCCTCCGGGGGTTTGGGGGGTAGCTGCCCGTCGCAGCGAGTTCGGGACCAGCACATTCACACAGACAGCTAAGGGCAGCGAACCCCCAACGACGAATGGCCGGCGCTTCGCCGAAGAAGGTGGCATGTTCGACACCACGTTCCTAGAGGCCGCGGAGCACCTCTGCATACCCCTCGACGTTACGGCGCTCCCCGACAGGATTGTGCTCGGTGAAGCGAACGGTCCCCTCCTTGTCGATGATGAACGTGCCGCGTTCGGCTGCGCCGAGGTCCTCGTTGAACACTCCGTAGGCCCTCGCGACTTCCCCATGTGGCCAGAAGTCTGCGAGCAAGGGGTACTCGATACCCTGCTCCTCCGCCCATCTCCGGTGGACGTGGACCGAGTCGACGGAGACCGCGAGGACCGTGGCGTCGAGCTCTGCGAGCTCGGCGAACTCGTCCCGGAGGGCGCAGACCTCGCTCTCGCAGATACCTGTGAACGTGAACGGGTAGAAGACGAGCACCACTTTGCGCTCACCCTTGAACGACCCGAGCGTGACCGGGTTCTTGTTCTGGTCTGGAAGTGTGAAGTCGGGTGCGCTCCGGCCTGTCTCGATCGCCATACGAACTCTCCGTTCCGATTGCCTTCTCTGAGGAATTTAGGTCCCTCGGAACCTCCTGATCCGGTGTCCCATCCGCTCAGGCTCCGGCTGTGCGTCGCTGGCTCGCTGCGAACGAGGTCCCGACTCACCCCAAGACTCGCAGCCACATCGCGATCGACCACTTAGGCTTTGCCGGATGGACATGACGGACCGGACCGAGCCTGATGCAGCACCGTCTCCGCCCCCTCTCGGGATCTCCCTCTCTGCATTCATCATGGTGGGCTTCATGCTCATGGCGCTCCTCGGGGGTGTATCTCTCGTCTCACGCGGAGTTCTCGGCGCCGGCCTGCTCATCAGCGCGGTGAGCATCCTGCTCGTCTGGCAGGGGTGGCTGCTCTACAGGTGCCGGTTCGGTGCGTGGCTGGTCGCCATGGCCACGTTCTCGCTGTTGACCGCGATCTGGGCCGCCGGTGCCGTCGTGCTCGGCGCTGCGGCGGCGCTTCTCTACGTTCCGTTGTTCGCCGCACCGATCGTGCTGCTCGTTCTGCCGAGCTCACGGGCCGCGGTTGTCCAGAAGAGGTGAACTTTCGGTCGGCACGAGGAGCAGCAGGTCACAGCGCCGAAACAGAACAGATGGCCGATGACGACGCGATCTCGGATGTCGTTTGGTTCTGCAGCAGGTGCGTCTGCTCGGGCGCTGCCTGCGGGATCGTCATCTGCCCCGACTGCGATACGCTCTTCTTCCACTTCTGGGGAGATCCTGCATACTGCCCGTCTTGTGGTGTCGCTCCCGACCCGGCGGAGTGAGCAGTCCCGCCGGATTCAGCCGCGGCGGCCGATCGTCCGTGCGATCCACTCGTCGGGATGTTGAAGCTCTTGGAGGGTCGGCTTCGACTGTTCGTCGGCGAACACCCGATTCAGCGCTTCGATTCCTTCGGACTCCGCCACCGCGTCGCAGAAGTCCTTTCCGGGACCGGACGAACCGCGGCGCAGGTCGAATCCCATCATCTCCTCGAACACCTCCTGCATCTCGCCCCGTTCGTGCGAACGCCGCTCGATTGCAGCCTCTATCTCGGCGAGGCTCGTAATCCGGTCGGTGGCGAGGTCTTCCAGGACGTGGGCCGTGTATCCGTCGAAGAGGCTGACGAAGGCCTCCATGCGCTCGACAGCCTCGCGCTGAGCGGGTTCCATCGAACCGACGAGGCCCGCAGCGTCCGACAGGAGCGACTCCATGGATTCCGGGTCGTTGGGATCCAAGCCGCGGAAGCGTTCCGCCATCTCGGGATCGATCTCGACCGAGACGACGAGTTCCCGCAGGAGCGACGTCATCTCCTCCCTCATCCCCGGCTGGGCCATCTGGTATGCGCGGATCACGTCCCGGAGGACAACCCAGAACTTGAAGTCCCGCGGGATCACGTTGAGGTCGCGCTCTGCGGCTTCGAGATTGGGCGCGACGAAGACCAACGCGTACTCGCCGGGCGGCGGTGGGAGCTGCAGGTCGTATCGGCCGAGCACATGGTGCGACATGTAACCGAGGAGCATCCCGGCCTGTGCCCCCATCATCATCGGCGCCAACGCGCGCATGAGGTTCGCGAACGGCTCTCCCCCGGATGCAGGTCCCAGCGCCTGACCGGTCGCCATCTTCTCTGCGAGCGGCTCGATGAGCGGCTTCAACACAGGGACGTGGTCCTTGGCCCACTTTGCTCTGCTGACCACGTGCACGGGGGTGAGGAGGTGCGGCATCGCCAGTCGCGTGTGCTCGGCGACCTGGACCTCCGCTGCCCTGAGGAGATCCTCGTACTCGCTCTCGACGTAGGACCACCGGTCCGGCTGGTCGGAGTCCCCCGC
>QWHP01000164.1 GCA_021404985.1 Actinobacteria bacterium ATB1 | reverse complement strand
GCCGACACGATCGCAGCGGATGGTACCGTGTCCGCCCCCACGCAGAACCAAGCCATCCCGCTTGCTGCGATTCCGTTCAGCGGCAGCGCCGTCGACGACGTCGCCGTCGGATCTGTGAAGGTCGCGATACGCAACACGGCGACGCTCCAGTGGTGGAACGGTTCGGGCTGGAGCGCCTCCTTCACCTGGCTGGACGCATCTCTCACGAGCCCGTACATGGTGTCGACGGCGTGGTCCTACACCTGGGAACCCCCCGCCACTGGGTCGTATGCGCTGCAGGTCCGTGCCGAGGACACATCGGGCAATGTCGACCCGACCAAGCCCTGGATCACGTTCACGGTGACCGATCCCCTGCCGCCGGACACGACCGCTCCCGAGGGTGCGGTAGCGGTGCCCTTTGCCGGTCAGGCCTTCCCGCTCGGGATGATCACGCTCTCCGGCACCGCTACAGATGATCGGGGGGTTGCAGAGGCAGCGGTCTCGATTCAGGACTCGGTGTCGGGCCTGTGGTGGGACGGAAGCCAATGGCAGGCATCGGTCGCCTGGCTTCCGACCGCACTCAGCGGGGCGAGTGCCACCGCAAAGACTTGGACTTATCAGTGGGCACCGCCTTCGGGCGGGGAGTACTCTCTCGGACTTCGGGTCGAGGACACGTCGGGCAACCAGTCGGCTCAGCTGCCCGGGGTGGGTTTCTCGGTCAGCAGCACGACCGACACGACACCCCCGGACGGCGCCCTCTCGACTCCGGCCGAAGGCCAGCAGATCCCCTTCGGATCGGACGTCACATTCGCGGGATCGGCCACCGACGACATCGGGGTTGCGGCGGTGAAGATTTCGATCCGCGACAACGCCACCATGCAGTGGTGGAACGGCTCCGGCTGGGGAGCCCAGACCTGGCTCGCAGCGACGCTGGCGAGTCCTGGTGCGGGCTCGTCGACGTGGTCCTCCACGTGGGAAGACCCTCCCCCGGGCAACTACGGACTCCAGGTCCGGACCGACGACACATCGGGAAACACCGACCCCACGAAGCCCTGGGTGAACTTCACGGTCGTGCCCGACACGACCGATCCGGCAGGTTCGCTGGACACGCCCCTTGCGGGCCAGAGGTTCCCGCTCGGCACGGTTGCACTGTCCGGTGCGGCGTCCGACAACGTCGGTGTTGCCGGAGTCGAAGTCGCACTGCAGGACACGGGCACAGGACAGTGGTGGGACGGCACGGCCTGGCAGGCCGGACAAGCCTGGCTGCCCGCCCAGGTCGCAGCTTCCGGGGCAGCTTCGACGTCGTGGACGTTCTCGTGGGCAGCGCCCTCAGGCGGGACCTACGGCGCCACCTTCCGGGTGGCCGACACCTCGTCGAACATCTCCACACCGCCTGCCCTGACAACATTCGACGTGACGTCGGGTCCGGATGCGACGGCCCCCGATGGGACGGTCACGGTACCGGCGAAGAACTCGACACACCCGCTGAGCCCGATTGCCATGTCCGGCAGCGCATCCGACGATGTCGGCGTCGGAGCCGTCAAGATCGCGATCAGGGACAACGCGACCATGCTCTGGTGGACGGGTACGGCGTGGGGCGCTTACACGACGCTGAACGCGGCCCTTTCGACGCCGGGCATGCCCACGAGCGCCTGGACCTACACGTGGGCTCCTCCTGCACCCGGGAGCTACGGCATGTCCCTCCGGACCGACGACACGTCGGGGAACATCGACCCGACGAAACCCTGGGTCAACTTCACAGTGACCCCCTGAGCCGCAAAGGCACCGATCCCGGCGACCCGGACGATCGGGAATTCCGGGAGGATTCGGACCAGTCGCCCACGAAACGGTCCATCCATGGTCACAGATCGAGGCACCACGGACTCACGCGGGCGAACGCTTGGCGACAATCGCCAGCCACATGGTGGTTTACCCTCGTTCTACCTCCCGGCAACCTCGAAGGGCTACGGTACCCGGATGAACAACCTGAGATTGGCTGCTCGAAGCTTCCTCGCTACGTTCGTGGCCCTCGTCTCGATGGTGGTCGTGGTCGCACCCCAAACGGGGGAGGCCGGCCCGACGACGGCACCAGTTCCGGGACCGCTCTCCGGAAGTGTCTGCGGTACCTGGGTCCTGCAGCAGGTCATGTCGGAGCCGGAGCTGAGGTACCGGACGCCCGCTCTCGACACCGTTCTCGAATCGCCGGGGGTCACGGGACTCTCCCTCCGGTTCCCCTGGAACGCCATTGACACCGATTTCTCCGTCCTCGAAGAGGGGCTTGCCATCGCACGCAGACACGGTAAGGAGTTCTCGGTCAGGTTCATGGCCGGAAGGCACACGCCGGCACGCGTCTTCGACGCAGGCGCTCCCAACTACGTCGTCGACGGGGAGCGCGTCCCGGCACCCTTCGATGCAAACGGCCGGCCGAACACCATCTTCGAGCGGGAGTACGACGCCTTCGTGGGCCGGCTCGCTGCCTGGGCGCGTGACAACGGAGTATCCCTTCTGCACCTCGCCTGGTACGGGCAGGACTGGGCCGAACTCAACCACGGCAAGGAGGTGCGTGCCCTACCCGGGTACACCGACGACGCCTGGGTCGACACCCACCGGCGTCTGATCGACATCGGTTCCAGGCACGCAGGACCGGACCTTGCAGTCGAGCTCCCCCTCTCGGGCTACGGCTATCTCTCGGGCGGGCAGTCGGCAACCCTGGCAGACAAGGTGATCCAGACCGGCAAGCCCTGGTACGTGCAGGCGAACGGCTGGGGTCCGTCGGGCGAGTGGGGAGCGCCCTCAGCGTCCGTGGAGGAGGACTTCGACCGCATCTGGGCCAAGCCCGTACCGCGAGGTGTCCAGGCGATACAACCCGAGGACTACGACTGGTCGCTGCTCTACGCCAACGCCCGTGCAGTCGGTGCCACCTATGCAGAGGTCTACCTCCCGAGCTTCCAGGGTGCGAGCTCGGCGGCCCTGTACGAAGAGGCCGCGTCGTTCCGGTCCTGGGCGTGTGACGCTGCACCAGTCCCGACCTCGACGAATCCCTCGACGACCACGACGCGGCCGGCTTCGACCACGACGACCACACCCACGACGATCCCGTCGACGACCGTGCCACCCACCACCGGTCCGCCGGACCCTGATCCGGATGACTCGGCTGCCCCCACGTCGCCGGCACCGGTCTGGCTGGCGATACCGTCGAACACGCGGATCGCCCTCGGCTGGATGGTGTCGACCGACGACGTCGGTGTGCTCGGCTATGCCGTCGTGGTCAACGGCAGGGTGGTGGACGTTGTCCAGAACCCCCTATATGTGCTGGAGGGCCTGATACCGGGAACGCTCTATCGCATCGACGTGTTCGCCTTCGACGCAGCGCGGCACGTGTCCGAGCCTGCCTCGGTGATCCTCGCAACGCCTGCCTGCTTCCTGGGGTTCATCTGCCTCTGACGCAGTCGAGTACAGATTCCACGCCCCGCCCGAATCGCCACGGCGACACAATCGGGTAGAACCCGTTCCCTCCCGCTTAGTCTCGAACGGTCAGGCCTGTCGCAGTACCCGGTCCAGGCGGGACAATGCGCAAAGTGCGGGCCGGTTCATGCCGATCAGAGGTCAGTTCGACGATTTGGACACCGTGACGACGAGAGTTCTCTACATCCTCGGGACCGGCAGGAGCGGAAGCACCTTCCTTGCGAACGTCCTCGGGCAGGCGAAGGGCGTGTTCTCGGCCGGAGAGCTCCGCTACATCTGGGAGCGGGGCTTCGTCCAGGACAGGCTCTGTGGGTGCGGTTCGGCCTTCTCCGAGTGCGAGGTCTGGACGGCGATCGTGGACGAAGCGTTCGGCGGTCGTTCCGGTGTCGACCCCCACGAGATGATGCGCGCACAGGAACGGACGGCACGACTGCGCCGCGTCGCGGATCTGATTTCGGTGAGGAGGTCTGCCGCGATGTACGACGGTGAGTCCGAGTACCTCGAGACGCTTTGCGCCCTGTACGGCGCGATCCGTCGTGTCACTGGGGCGGATGTCGTCGTCGACTCCTCGAAGCTCCCCGCGTACGCGGGTGCCCTGGCGGAGGTGGACGACCTCGATCTGAGCCTCCTTCATCTGATCCGAGACCCCCGCGCTGCCGCCTACTCGTGGTCACGACGCAAGGAGCTCGCCGACAGGTCATCGCAGACCCACATGGAACAGATCGGACCCCTGAAGTCGTCCGTGCTGTGGGACGTGTGGAACGCTGCCGCGGAGATCAAATGGGGCCGCAACGGGACCCGATACCTGCGAATGCGATACGAGGATATCGTCTCCGAACCGAGGCAGCAGGTCGAGACGGTCTTGGCTGCCGCGGGTTTGGGGGACGCGGAGATCCCGTTCCTCGGCGACAGGGCCGTCGAGATCGCTCCGACCCACATCGTGGCGGGGAATCCCGACAGACTGAGACGCGGGTCCGTGGCGATCCGCAGGGACGACGAATGGGAGCGCTCGATGCGCCGCAGCGACCGTCTCGTCGTGACGGCGACCACATGGCCGCTCCTGAGGCACTACGGATACTCCTCGGCCTCTCCGGACGTCCTTCCCCAGGACGCACCGCCAATGCGCCGGCTCGTAGCGCGGGCAGGTCGTCATTGGACATGGGGAAGGCAGCAGGGCTTCGGGCGCCTCGTCGAAGAGGACAATCTGAACCCGATGGACAGGTTGCGGGGCGGGGTCGAACGCTGGCGCTGGCGCCGGACCCACGACATCGAACCCGGCACGGCGCGGCCAGTCTGGCTTTTCGGTGTCCAGCGATCCGGCACGAACATGATCGTGCGGGGCCTGGAGAGGGCACCGGAGTTCGAGGTCCGCAACGAGAACGACAAGGCGGCGTTCTCGAGGTTCCGCCTCGCCGAAGATGCTCAGATCATGCGTCTCATCGAGCACGCACGTCACCCCTACGTCCTCTTCAAGCCGCTGTGCGACCTCCACCGCGCACCGGATCTACTCGGTCTGCCGACACGCTCGCATGGACGGGCCCTGTGGGCCTTCAGGGACGTCGACTCACGCGCCCGCTCCGCGGTCGCCAAGTTCCGGGACGTCAACCGAAGGGCACTGTCCCGCGTAGCCGAGGGTGCCGGTGCGGACACGTGGCAGGCGCAGGGCATGACGCAGGGCACGCTCGACGAGATCAGATCCTTCGACTGGGACCAGCTCGACGACCACTCGGCGGCTGCCATGTTCTGGTACGTTCGCAACAAGCTGTACTTCGATCTCGGCCTCGACGGGAGGGCGGACACACTCTTGGTGTCCTACGACGACTTCGTCGCGGACGCCGAAAGTGCGATGCGGGTCATCTGCTCCTTCCTCGAGCTCGAATTCCGTCCTGCCCTGATCGCTCACGTCGAAGACCGCAGCCCGGGCCCGGAACTGCGGATCGACCTGGACCCCGGAGTGCGAGAGCTCTGCACTGGGCTTTACGAGAGGCTCGTGACAGCGGCGGAGCGCAGCCGGGCGCGATTCACCTGAGGAGCCGCCGGTAGAGCGACTCGACACTTTCGACCACGTCGTCCCACCGGTATTCCCGACGAACCATCTCACTTGCGGCCTTCGCTTTCTCCGTCCTGTCGGGATCGGCAAGGGCGTGCACGAGACTCCGCTCGAAGTCCCCGACGTCGTCGGTGTGAAAGAGGCTCCCGAACTCCCCGTCTTCTCCGATCACCTCCACGTGGCAGTCGATGTCGCTCGCGAGGGCCGGCGTGCCGTATGACATCGCCTCGAGGAGTGAGATCGGGAGACCCTCGAGGCGAGACGGAAGGACGAACAGCGCTGCATTCGAGTAGAGCTCGTCCAGCGTGGCTCCGCCGACGAAGCCGGTGAAGACAACCCGCGGGTCGTTCGCCCCGATGGCACGCAGCTCGGCTTCATAGGCGTCGTCGTGTTGCGCGCCACCGGCGAGGACGAGCCTGAGGGCGGTGTCCAGCCTCCGAAATCCCTCGAGGAGGAGCTCCGGGGCCTTCTCGGGGACGAAGCGTCCCACGAAGAGGACGTATGACCCTGCTTCGAGGCCGAAGTCGGACTCGATCTTGTCTGCCGGCCGGACCTCGGGGATCGGTACGCCGTTGGGTATGTAGACCACGTCTTGCCGGGGGAACTCCGCTCTGTAGTGCGCCTCCAGAGACCTCGAGACACACACGGTCGCGTTCGGGAAGCGGCCCGACGTCCACTCGCCGAGGCGGAGAAGGCGGCTCGCGGCTCCACCCCACTTGTCCCGCTGCCAATCGAGGCCGTGGACGCTGACGACGCTCTTCGTGCCTGGCCTCAGCCTGGGCAGGAGGGAGAACACGGACGGGCCGATCGCGTGGTAGTGCACGATGTCGGGTTTCTCGACCAAGGTTGTTCGCAGCGTCGAGGTCGCCGAGTGCGTGAGCGCGTCGAGGTGTTTCGTGGCGACGCTCCCCTTCGTGACGAGCCGCATGCCGCGATATTCCATGATGATCGGGCCGCCGTGCTTCTGTGGATTGGCTTGTCGAAAACGCAGATGCACGGTGTCTTTTTCGTTCGCTGCTGGCAGCACAAGCCGCCGTTGAGACGATCCTCCTGGCGACCCATGTAACTTACAGTTGTCAAGATACCGCTAGCGAACCCTCCCCAGGAGCCACGCTCACGTGGCAACAGGTGCCAATTTGGCAAACGCTGAGCGTCGCGTCTGGGCATGCGGGGTATCTACAAGCCAGGCGGCA
>QWHP01000163.1 GCA_021404985.1 Actinobacteria bacterium ATB1 | reverse complement strand
CGTCCCGCGCCATGAGGTCGTAGAGGTCGTCGATGCGGTCGTCGAGGATCGCCTGTTCCACGTGCCCGTTGCCGAAAAGGACTTCGCATGCCGCAACCCTCCCGGACCCAGTCGCCTTCGGCAGCAGCCTCTGGCTGAGCACGCCCGCGAGGTTGGCGGCAAATGCTGAGCGTGCCTGGTTCTGATGTGCGAGCGGGAAGAGGTCGAGGACGCGGTGGGCGGTCTCCACCGCGTCTTTCGTGTGAAGCGTCGATAGGACGAGATGCCCGGTTTCGGACGCGTGCAGGGCAGCCTGCATCGTCTCTCCGTCGCGTATCTCACCGATGAGGATGACGTCCGGGTCCTGGCGAAGGACTGATCTCATCGCGGGCAGGAAGCCGAGCGTGTCGTTCCCGACCTCACGCTGGCTGACAGACGCCCTGATGTCGCTGTGCACGATCTCGATCGGATCCTCGATGGTGACGATGTGGACCGGTCGCGTCCTGTTTATCGTGTGCACCATCGCGGCGAGGGTCGTCGACTTCCCCGAACCAGTGGGCCCCGTCACGAGAACGAGTCCTCGGGGTAGGTTCGTCAGACGGGTGACCGACTCGGGAAGGTTGAGCTCTCCGAAGGAGCTCGGCGAATCAGCGACGCGCCTCATCACGACTTCGACGGATCCGCGCTGGCGGAAGCAGTTCACCCGGAACCGGCCCTCACCCACCGCCTCGAACGCGTAGTCAGCCTCGAACGCGTCTCGGCTGTCGAAACGTTCCCACAGATCCGTGGGCATGGACTCCCGGGCCAGCCGGGCGACGTCCTCCGGTCCGAGGGAGCTGGTGTTCAAGCGGTGCAACTCCCCGTCCATGCGGATCATCGGGGGTTGGCCGTGCTTGAGGTGCAGGTCCGAGCCTTCCGTCAGACGGAGAGCAGAGAGGAAGCTGATCAGATCGAGGGCTCCGAGCTCGACAGCGTCACCCGTCGGGCCATCGAGGACGGTCTCTATCGACCTGAAGAGGTCGGTCTCTACAGCAGCCGCGCTGTTCCCCATGGTCCTCTATCGGCTGGAAGGGCACAGACCCGTAGAAACGGACCGGACGGAAGTTCGGGACATCGCGCCTCCCCCCAAACCCGAGGTCAGAGAGGGCATCTTCGGGAAACAGGGATGCTCGTCGAACCGTGACCTCCGATTCCGAGGCGGACGACCAAGCGACGTGCGCCCGTTGCTTCCCGCCGGCAGCCCCTCGCGTCCACGGATCACTGTGCCTGTCGATCAGCATGCTGATGTGCCGCTCCGGTGGCGCCGATCCACCCAAGGGGAAGTCGGGTGAGCCACTAGCGTACCGAGGGTCTCGAAGGACCTGCCCGGAGTGAGCCATGACCGGACGCGAGCACGAGGAGGACCACCGGCGTAGGCTCAGCTCCCTGTTAGCGGCCATGTCCATTCCTCTGCGTCCATTCGGCCGGATCGCCCGACACTGGCGCGCCGAGTCACGGACGATCTCGGTGGGTCTGGTTGTCCACGGGGTGAGCGCCCTCACGGGACTGCTCGCCGGGGTCGCACTCGCTGCCTCCACCGGGACGCTGGAGCGCCTCCCCGGTTTCATCCTGGTCGTCATCGCTTCGAACGGGATGAGGGGGATGATCTTCGGTGCGATGGGTTCTCGACTGGGCACAGCGATCGGAGTGGGCGCCTGGAGCACCACCTTGCGGACAGGCTCGGTACTCCGGGTGAACGCTGTCTCTGTGACCATCCTCACGATCGTCGCCGGCCCCGCAGTAGCGGTCCTGGCATGGGCGGGAAGCCTCCTCATGGGAGGGAGCCTCGGAAACCTGTCCGACTTCGTGGTGATCGCCGTCCTCGGGGGTGTGCTCTCGAGCGCCGTCGTGGGCGTGGTCACCGCCTTCGTCTCAGCCGCTTCGGCCCGATGGGAGCTCGACCTCGACACGGTCGCGGCCCCGATCGTCACCATGGCCGGCGACGTGGTCGGGGTCCCATCCCTCGCCCTCGCTGCTCTTCTGGCGATGCGGGGCAGCCTCAGCCTCGGCCTCGCCGTCGTCTGCATCCTCGGCGTCGCAGCGGTCCTCACCCTGGCTGCGGTCCGACTCCATCCGAATGCCGCACGAATCGTGCGAGCTTCCCTACCCGTTCTCCTCGTCGTGATGATCGTCGATCTCGCCGCAGGAGTGATCCTGCAGTTGAACGAGGGCGAGTTCTTCACCGAAGCCGTATTCCTGATCCTCGTACCAGCCTTCCTCGAAGCCCTCGGCGGATTCGGAGGCATGTACGCGAGCCGACTCGGTACGAAGCTGCACCTCGGTACCATCGAGGCCAAGGCGGTCCCGAATCCGCTGGCCGTTCTCGACTCCACCCTTGTCGTGCTCCTCGCGGTCGTCCTGCTGCCGGTCGTGGCAGGATGCGCCACCGGTCTTGCCGCCCTCACGCATTCGAGCGCTCCCGCCCTTTCGAACGTGGTGCTTGTGACCGTGTCGGCCGGACTCATCGCAACCGCCCTGTCACTCGCGGTCGGCTACTACGCCGCCTTCGCGACCGTGCAGTGGGGGCTCGATCCCGACGACCACGTGCTCCCGATCGTCACCGCCACGATGGATCTCCTCGGCGTGATCTGTCTTGCCGCCGCGATCCCTCTGCTGTCCTGAGAGAGGGCACGCTTCGTGACGCGCAGTCGACGAAGCGTGTTGGACCATTTCGCCACCGCCGCGAAAGCGAGTACGCTCGACTGATCCTGAGCGCGAATCTGGGCGGAACTCGGAGGTCGCTCGCCGGGGTTCCAGCCACCTAGGAGCGTGGTGTTGAACACACCGGATCCGTCTGCGTATCGCCAGCCGTTCGAGGATGGGGATGGGCAGCCACTCCCGAAGCGCCGGCCGCACCGGCATGTGTGGCCTCGGAAGATCTCGCACCAGCCGATCACTCACCCCGTGCCTCGACCTGTTCATATCCTGACAGCCATCATCGTCGCCCTCCTCGCTCTTCCGGCAGTAGTCGCAGAGGAGGCGGCGGCCGTGACAGACGCCGACATCACCCAGGCGAGAGACCGCCTCGTCGCCGCCAAGACGCGCGCCAACGAGGCCACCGCCCGCTACCAGGAGCTGTCAGGCAGGCTGGGCGAGACCAGGGACCAGGTCAGGAAGACCGAAGCCGAGGTGAAGGCACTTCAGGAACAGGTGGCGCAGCTCACCTCGATGCTCGAGGCACGTGCCGTCGCTGCCTACAAGAAGGGGTTCGACCTCGGGTCCCTGCGCCGTCTCATCGGCCTCGGAACCCTCGAGAGCGACGGCAACCGTGGGAACGTCTACATGGACGCGGTCCTCCGATCCGACGACAGGCACCTGCGACAGGTGTCGACTGCGAGGGACGATCTCGAAGTCAAGAGGGCGCAACTCGCGGAGGAGGCGGAAGTCCTGCGAAGGACGACCGAGGCCGCCGCCACGGAGAAGAAGCGGATCGAGGCTGCGCTCGCCGCTGCCGAGGCCGAGGAGAAGAAGCTCGTCGAGCAGAAGCAGGCAGAGGATCGCGCTCGCGCAGAGGCGGCAGCCAGGGCACTGGAGGAGGCGAAGGCCGAGGAGAGAAGCCGCACGGCCTCCTCGGGAGGGACCCGACAGCTCATCTCGCCACCGCCCGGTGGGATGGTCTGTCCGGTGCAAGGCGCCGTCAGCTTCACCGACACCTGGGGAGCCTCGCGTTCCGGTGGGAGGAGCCACAAGGGGGTCGACATGATGGCACGGTCTGGAACGCCTCTCGTGGCGATAGCGAACGGCACGATCATCAGGTCGTCGTCGTCGGACTCGGGTCTCGGAGGGATCACGCTCTGGCTCAGGGACGACTCCGGCAACACCTACTTCTATGCCCACAATCGCAGCAACGCGGTCGGGTCGGGAGCACGGGTATCCGCCGGGCAACTGGTCGGCTACGTCGGCAACACGGGCAATGCCCGCCACACAGCAGCTCACCTGCACTTCGAATACCACCCGGGAGGGGGTGGTGCAGTGAACCCGTATCCGCTCGCCAGGTCGCTGTGCTGACCGCACATGCGGGGTCCACCATTGCAGTATGACGCGATCGTCGTCGGCTCGGGTTTCGGGGGTGCGGTCAGCGCATGCAGGCTCGCCGAGGGCGGGATGCGAGTCCTCGTCCTGGAACGGGGCACCTGGTGGGGTGCCGAGCCGGGGCGCCGGAGCTTCCCACGTGGGCTGCTCGGGGTGGCGCGCTCAGTTCGCAACATCCGGTTCCGGAGGGGGATCGTGCACCGGAACCTCGTGCGCGACCCAGCAGGGCTCTACGAGCTGAGCCTGTACGAGCACCTCGACGTCGTGACCGCAAGCGGGGTGGGTGGCGGCTCTCTCGTCTACACGAACGTCATGGAGGAGCCGGAGGACGAGTTCTTCGACTGCTTTCCGCAGGAGATGAGGGCCGGCGAGATGCGCAGGTACTTCGACCGCGTTCGCTCGATGCTCCGGCCCGCGCCCATAGACAAGGCGACGGCACTCCCCCCCAAGAACGAGGCCTACGTCCGTCTCGCTCGCGCGGCAGGGCGCGAGGACAACCACGAACATCCGGACATCGCCGTCGTGCTCGGCGATCCCGACGAACCTCGCACCGTCGTAAACGCTGCCGGCGAAGTCCAGTCCTCGTGCAATTTCTGCGGCAACTGCGTGCTCGGCTGCATGGAGGGAGCGAAGACGACCCTCGACCGGACCTACCTGCCCGCTGCGATGAGGGCAGGTGCGGAGATCGCCACGCTGACCGAGGTCGAGGGCATCTCCCCCACGAACACCGGTTGGCAGGTCAGGTGGTTCGACCACGCTGCAGGACGACGACGGGCCGGCCTGGCCGACCGTGTCGTACTCGCGGCCGGGACACTCGGTACGCTTCGCATCCTGCTCAGGAGCCGGGACAGGTACCGCACCCTGCGAGGCCTGAGTCCTCGACTCGGAGCCGGCTTCAGCGGCAACGGCGACCAAGGGGCGCTCATGCTCGGATCGAGTCTGTTCTTCGCCGGCGAGCAGGGTCCGTCGTTCAACGCCTTCATCCGGACCCGAACCAGCGACGGTCGGCACCGTCTCCTCCTCGGGGAGGCCGGCATACCCTGGACAGGTCTCGGCCTTCCGGTACACGTCGCGAGACGGCTGGTGGGAACCCACATGCTCCTCTGTATGGGAAGGGAGGAACCCGATTCAGGGACCGTGACGTGGGACGGGAACGACCTCTCGGTCGACTGGGACAGCCTGGGGGACTCCGACCTCTTCGAGGAGATCGAGCATGAGATGGACATCCTCGCCACGACCGCGGGCGCGTCCCGGCTCGTCTCCCGGCTGGCCACGTCACCACATCCCCTCGGGAACGCCACAGTCCATCCGCTGGGTGGCTGCGGCATGGGGGACTCGCCGGACACCGGCGTGACCGACCACAGGGGAAGGGTCTTCGGCGCTGACGGGCTCCATGTGGCGGATGGTTCCCTGTACCCTCGGGCCAGCGGTCTGCCCCCGTCGATGACGATCGCAGCCTTGGCAGAGAGGATCGCGGAGCTCGCCCTCCATTCCTGACCCGCCGGCGGCGTACCTGGATCGCAGGCGCAGGATCGACACGTGCCCGCCACGAAGTTCGACCAGAGGTAGTCGATGCCGACCAACACGATCACAGCCGCCGACAGCACCGATCTGCTCGGCGAGGGCTGGGGGGATCTCGAGCAGGCCTTCGAGTCCGGCCAGGAGCCCGACTCCACGGAGCTCGACGGCGTGTACCGCGGGCGGCTCATCTCCGTTCGCGGAATCGACGTACTCCCCCCCCTCGTGCGCCGCGTCGTCGACATCCTCGCGGGCACACCCCTCCTCCCGTGGCGAGGAAAGCGGTTCGGCGCTGCAGATGTAGGACGGAGGTCGGGATCCAACGTCTGGCTGACGATGCGGGGACCCGACCTCATCTCCTTCCGAGTCTCGCGCGCGGAACGTTCGCTGGTACTCGACTACGACGTCCCCGCGAATCCGCCCCCACTGCGCACGATCCTCGGTGAGGTGCGGCGCCTCGGCCCGGGCCTCTACCTCGGCAGGATGTCTGTGCGCAGTGGCCAGAGGACAACCCCCCTGCTCTGGTTCACACTCGACAACGCCTGAGGAGCCGGATGCCAGTGCCGACCCGACAAGACGACCGAGCCGACGGTGTTTCCGAGCGCGTCAGGATGGTGGACGACCTCCTCGTGATCGGCGAACGCCGCATGCGCTACAGCATCAGCGACAACGTCGACGCCAAGGGCTGGGCCCTCAACATCCACGGCTTCTTCGCCGGCGGCGGCGTCTACTGGAGGGAAAGCACGCGGATCGCTGCGAAGCTCGGCCTACGGGTCGTGAACCCGAACATGCCCGCATTTGCCGGATCGGATGCCCTCCACTGGGACGACCTCACCATGCAGAACTTCGCGGCGACACTGGCTCAGCTCATGGACCACATCGGGATCGACAAGGCACTGCTGCTCGGACACTCGATGGGTGGAGCGGTCGCCGTGCAGTTCGCCCACGACCACCCCGACCGTACGCTGGGGCTGATCTACCGGGACGGCGTCGCCACGGCCTCCTGGACACAGCGTCGCGGCCTGCTCAAGCGCCTCATCGACCCTGTCTCTCCAGACATAGCCGATGCCGCCGACATCGCGTTCTCGACTCTCCTCGATTTCCCCGACTGGCTCTTCTCGCGCCTCTCCAGCATGAT
>QWHP01000162.1 GCA_021404985.1 Actinobacteria bacterium ATB1 | reverse complement strand
TGACGCCATGGTCCCCTCCTCGCGGAGTCGTCTTACTTGGCACCCCACAAGGGTGCCTGACCCCGAGGAGGGACCAAGCCAAACCCTTTCATGGCATCATGTAGACAAGACAACCCCCGCACGCAACCCCCCAAACCCACGTGGGCAGATACAGACACCACAGACGTGACTCAATCCACCCACGTGGATGTGGGAAGGTCGGGAGTCGGGGGCTACGTGGCCTGCTCGAGGGCGCGTGCCGCCTCCGCGAGAGCCTCGTCGGGCTGCATCGACTTGTCGAGTTTCGGCCGCCAGCGACCCGCCTTCTCGAGCGGCCAGTCCGGAGGACCCCACCAATCGTCGACGGCGGGCCGCTCCGGGTATCGCGTGCGGGCGCTCTCGACGAGACCGACGATCGCGGACATGACGTCTTCGCTGACGTCGCGGGCGCTTCCGTCGCCCGTCCCGTAACGGCGCACGGGGCCGATATCGATCGTCACGGGACGGTGTGCCACGATGTCCCTCTCGCGGTACTTCGACATCGTGCGGTGCGTTCCCCAGACCCCGATCGGCAGGACCCCCACCCCCGTCTCGAGTGCGAGGCGTCCGACACCCGAATGAGGCTTCATCGGCACG
Source organism: Actinobacteria bacterium ATB1 (assembly GCA_021404985.1). Taxonomy (GTDB): domain Bacteria; phylum Actinomycetota; class Acidimicrobiia; order UBA2766; family UBA2766; genus QWHP01. The sequence continues at coordinate 6,107 of QWHP01000162.1, read as the reverse complement.
AAGAGGACAGACACGGTGCCCTCCGGGAAGATCGTCACCGTCCTGCCGTCGTTCAGTGCCTCTCGGGCGTGGACGAGCGAGTCCTTCGCGGAGGACGACCCGCGTGCGACCGGGATCTGCCCTGTGATCCTCATGAGGCTCTTCAGAGGCTGCTTCGCGAACAGCTCCTCCTTGGCGAGGAAGTTGAGCTGGCGGCGCGGGCGATTCTTCCAGAAGACCTGGCAGAGGGTTATCGGGTCGAGGTGGGAGATGTGGTTGGAGGCGACGATGAGCGGACCCGACTCCGGGATGTGCTCGAGGCCCACGACGTCCTCGTCGAAGTACCTCGACCAGACGGAGGACAACGGTGGACCGATCAGGGAGTAGACGGCACTCATGTCGCTACGATACCTCCGATGGTCCCGACAAGGCGTCGCGCATGACGATCCCGCATCTCGCGGTCGTCCCCGTGCGGTCGTTCACGAACGCCAAGGAGCGACTCCGGGACGTCCTCTCCGATCACCAGCGACACATCCTCGTGCGGCGCATGGCCGAGGTCGTCGTCCGCACCGTGGCCGAGATGATGCCCGTCCTCGTCGTCTCCGGCGACCCTGAGGTCCTCGCCTGGGCGTCCGCCCTCGGCGCCGAGCCCCTGCCGGAACCGGCAGGACCCCCTCCTCCTGCCCAAGTGCGCCGCTACGACTTCGACGCCTTGCTGGACGAGGGCCTCAACTACGCTGTCTCCGAGGGTGCCGCCGCCGCTTCCCACATGGGGGCACGCACACTCCTGGTGATCGCCGCCGACCTGCCACTCCTGAGCCACGACGACGTCACGGCGGTTCTACGGCTGCCAAGTCGCCCGGGACTCACGCTCGCTGCGGACAAGCACGGCTACGGCACCAATGCCCTCGCCGTCTCACCTCCCCACGCGCTCCGGTTCCGCTTCGGGGCGGAGTCCCTCGCGCAGCACCGCCTGACGGCGAACAGGTCGGGGATCCCGGTACGCGTCGTCCATCGCGCCGGACTCGCGACCGACATCGACACACCGGACGATCTCGGCTGGCTCCCCCAGAACTTCGTCGGCGCGTATGCCCCGCGCTTGGACGTCACGGGGAACATGCTGCGATGAACCGAGCGCTCGGGCCCGAGCAGCTCGACGACGACATGGAGCCGGGACTCGACATCGCCGCCCCGAAGTCCGCGATGGCGATCTGCGCCCACCCCGACGATCCCGACTTCTTCGTCTCCGGCACGTTTGCGAAATGGGCGGCCTCCGGCACGGTGTGCACCTATGTGGTCTGCACCGACGGGTCGAAGGGGGCGTGGGAAGGAGATACTGCGACCAACCTGGCCGACGTGAGAAGGGCGGAGCAACGCGATGCCGCCGACATCGCAGGTGTCGAGTCCGTCGTGTTCCTCGACCGCGAGGACGGGTTTCTCAGGAACACCCTCGATCTTCGCCGTGAGCTCGTCACCGTCATCCGCGCCCACAGGCCCGAGATCGTCGTCACGCACGACCCCTGGCGACGCTGGCGGCTGCACCCCGACCACCGCGAGTGCGGCTTTGCTGCCTGCGACGCCGTTGTCTCGGCCCGCGAATCGCTTGCCTGGCCGGACGCGGGCATGAGGGCCCACAGGCCTGACCGACTCTGGCTCTTCGAGTCGGAGGCTCCGAACAGGTTCGAGGACATCGCTTCGACGCTCGAGCTCAAGATCTCCGCGCTCCTCGCGCACCGCAGTCAGTGGAAGACGACGCTGGGCATCGCAGCGGACGGCGACACGGCAGGACGGGAGAGCTTTGCGGGTCGCATCACGGAGTGGGGCCGCAGACAGGGGAGAACTGCCGGCCTGGCAGTTGCAGAAGCCTTCAGGGAAATGTCCGTCTGACGCGATGAACCCCCGCCTGGATGGGCGGGGGTTCATCGCGTGTGGTTTCGGTCTGACGATCAGCGCTTGCGGGCTGCCGTCTTCTTGGCGGCGGGCTTGCGTGCCGGAGCCTTCTTCTTCGGTGCTGCTGCCTTCTTCGGGGCAGCCTTCTTCGGGGCAGCCTTCTTCGCCGCAGGCTTCCTCGCAGCGGGCTTGGCAGCAGCCGGCCTCGCAGCGGGCTTGGCAGCGGCCTTGGGAGCAGCCGGTGCCGGGGCCTTGCCCGACACGACGTTCTTGAATCCCACGCCCGCCTTGAAGGCGGGGACCTTCGTCGCAGCAACCTTGATCGTGGCTCCCGTCCTCGGGTTGCGTGCGGTGCGGGCCCTGCGCGAGCGGCGCTCGAACTTCCCGAATCCGGGGATGGTCACCCGCTGCCCCTTCTTGACTTCGATCTGGATATTGGCGAGCAGCGCGTCGACGGCACGCGCCGCGTCCGCCTTGCTGATGCCGGCTCCAGACGCAACGGCCTCCACGAGTTGGGACTTGTTCACCGGTTTCTCCTGACGTCTGCCTTAGCTGGTCTGTCGGTGTGCCTTGTGTGTGTCACTTATGCGTCATGTCGGTGCGTCCCATCGATGCTCACATCGAAGCTCACATCGAAGTGCGACGACACCGCTTGCCGTCGCCTGTGTTGCGAGGACTCAGAGGTCCTCATGACCTCGTGCAGTGAGGCTGCGACCACAAGCGCCCGTTAGTAAACCGCCACAAGCCTTGTATGTCAACGACTTCCGCCGGGTGGAGGCGAATTGCACTCACCGGTCGCACGTTCCGTCGTCACGCGTGGGAGACTCGGCGTGTGGACCCAGACGAGCAGGGCACCGGAAACCCTCCCGAGAGCATGACGCCGGCTGAAGGCGAGTACGACGCCATGGTCGTCGATGCCGGCTGGGTCGTGCGCGACGGGACGCCCGAGGCCTTGTCCCTCTCGGTCACGGTGACATCGGGGGAACTGAAGGGCTACCTGGTGGACATACGCTTCGCAGCGGGGACGCCAGCGCTGGACTCCGCCCTGAAGGCATGCGGCGTGACAGGCGGGACCGCACCGGGCGATCCGGGCGTGTGCTCTGCCGTCCTGGCGATGCCGTGCACATTGCTCGTGGCACACGATCCCCAGAGGGGAGTCGGTTTGGCGCTCACTCCCCCTTGAGCGCTCAGCTCAGCCGGCAGACGGCTCGGACGGCTGAGACCCCAGGTCGGCTGTGGCAGCGTGCCTTCCGACGAGCGCGAGCGCGACCCCGTAGGCAAGGCAGACGAGGCCACCCAAGAGGAGCGTGAGCGCCGTGGACGTGCGTCTCGCAACCTGTCCCCACACCAGTGCTGCGACGGGAAAGATCCCTACGAAGATCGTGAACCACATGGACATGACACGCCCACGCACATGGTCCTCGACACCAAGTTGCACAAGGGCGTTCATGGAGGACATCGCCCCGATGTAGAAGACCCCCGTGACTGCCAGGGCAACCAGGACTCCTGCGAAGGTCGTCTGGCGAGACACGAGGACGAGTGTTGCCCCGATCGCAGCGATCATGAGGGGTATGAGGACACGCGGCGGGACGAGGTGCACAATGTTCGACGCGGCCAAGGCACCGAAGAGGCCGCCGACACCGAAGGCGGCGAGCATGAAGCCGATCCGGCCCTCGTCGAAGCCGAGGTCGATGCGCCCGAGGGCAGGCATCAGCGTGATGATCTGGGCGGCGAAGAGGGCCTGAACGACGACGGTCGCGAGGAGTACCTGCAGCCAGCGGTGGGAGCCGACGTACCGGAAACCGTCGAGTATCGCCTTGACCCCCTTCTCGTCCGTCTTCTCCTGCACGATGGAGAACTTCATGACGAAGAGGGGGACTATCAGGGCCAGGAACGAGATCGAGTTGAGCGCGATGGCGCCCGCTGCCCCGACGGTCGCGATCATGATCCCGCCGAGAGCAGGACCGAAGATGCGTGCGAGGTTGAACTGGATGGCGTTCAACGACACGGCACTCGGCACGTCCTCGAGTGGGACGAGGCGTGGATAGAAGGCGAACCATGCGGGACCGATGAGCGCGGTCGCGAGGCCCATGCCGAACGTGATCGTGTAGATGGCCGCCAGTGAACCCTGTCCCGTTGCGAACAGGACGGCGAGGATCCCCGTCAGAGTGAGCTCCACCACCTGCATCCACCGGATGATCTTGACTCGGTCGAAGCGGTCCGCGATCACACCGCCGACGAGGCCGAGGAGGAGTGAGGGAAAGAACTGGAAGAGCCCGACGAGACCGACGAGAACGGGATCCTCGGTCCGTGTCGCGACGAGGATCCCGATGGCTGTGGCGTGGAGCCAGTTCCCGCTCTGGGAGACGAAGGTCCCCATCAGGAGGATTGTGTAACGCCTGTGACGCAGCGCCCCGAACGTCCGCTCCCGAAATGTCTTGGCGCGGTGCTGATCGGCGACCGGGGTCGGGGCTGGAACCGGCTCCCCACCTCCCGGCTCTGGTGTCGCCTCGGCACTCACGAGTCCTCCGTGCATGTCTCGCCTCGTCCCACGGACGCGCGCGGCGAGTCCGCATGGTGTGAACCATATGAACTCGACCGGCGCCGTGGCGCCCCCTGCGGGATTTGAACCCGCGGCATCCGCCTTGAGAGGGCGGCGTCCTAGGCCGCTAGACCAAGGGGGCATGGCTCGGGGGAGAGGACTCGAACCCCTAATACAAGGGCCAGAACCTTGCGTGTTGCCAATTACACCACCCCCGAACGCTGCACCAGCATAGTGGTGCTCTTAAGAGGGGCACCAACGTCCTTCCGCAGGCGACTTCGCTCCCCGAAGCCGGTTGCCGGGCCCGAGTCCAGTTACCATCCGGCAATACGACGAGGGCACCGGTGCAGGGGTGCCCTCACAGCGAAGGATCGGGCCGTGACACAAGACGTCGGTGACGAAGCCAAAGCGCTCGGCGTGGGTTGGGCCAGCAGCGAAGCCTGGGGATACGTGCCCGACGAGGACGGTGTGTACCCACCGCACAGGAACGTGTGCTTCGGCTGCGGGCCCGAGAACGAGACGGGGCTGGGGATCAAGATTCGCGACGGTGGTGACGGCACGCTCGTCTGCACCTACAGGTTCCCCGAGAGGTTCATGGGAGGACCGGGCCTGGTGCATGGTGGGGCCATCGCTGCCGTCATGGACGACGTGCTCGGCACGGTGACGCTCGCGAACCGCAATCCCGCCGTGACGGGCCGCCTCACCATCGACTACCGGCGTCCCGTGGTCTGCGGGCACGAGGTGACCGTGCGCGCCTGGGAAGAGAGCACGGAGGGCCGCAAGATCACGGTGAAGGGGACGATGGAGGACAGCCTCGGCCGCATCCTCGTCGAGGCGACGGGCCTCATGATCGTCGTGCTGGCGGGCCACTTCCAGTCGGTCGCAACGGACCTGCCGCCCGAGGAGATACCTGATGATTTCAAGCCGTTCCTGCCCGGCGAGAACTACCCCTGACGGCTGGGTCGCCGCGGGGTGGGCTACCTTCCCGGCGTCGCCGTCCTGTTAGCTCAACCCGAGATCGCGAACCACGCATTGCTCGCATCAGAGAGCTCCTCGCTCGACCCCCGGGATGTCCTTCTTCAGCTCTTCCTGATCCTCGCTGCAGCGCAGCTCGCCGCCTTGGCGTTCAAGAGGATCCGCCAGCCCGTAGTCGTGGGGGAGATCCTCGTCGGGGTCGTCCTCGGGCCTTCGGTCCTCGGTTGGGTCGAGTCGTCGGGGGGCGAGCTTGCTCCCCCCCTCGTGGCGCTGGCCGAGTTGGGGGTCATGGTCCTCATGTTCCTCGTCGGACTCGAGACCCCGGTCAAGTCGATCGCCCGCGTCGGAACGAAGGCCTTCGCTGTTGCGACCGGGGGTATGGCCCTTCCGTTCCTCGCCGGCTGGGGGGCGATGATCGCCCTCGGCTACAGCTCGGTGGAAGCCCTGTTCGTCGGAACCGCCCTCGTCGCCACCTCTGTGGGAGTCACGGCTCGCGTCCTCGGAGAGCTCGGGGTCATCGACAGGGACTTCGCCAAGATCATCCTCGGTGCAGCGGTGATCGACGACGTGATGGGCCTTCTGGTCCTCACGATCGTCAAGGGGTCGACCGAGTCGGGCGTCGACCCGGGCGAACTCACCCTCACGCTCGGCCTCACGATTGCTTTCATCGGCGTCCTCCTCGTGCTCGGCCCTCGTGCGGTCCGCCGTGTGCGCCCGCGTC
>QWHP01000161.1 GCA_021404985.1 Actinobacteria bacterium ATB1 | reverse complement strand
CCTCGCCGGCTACAAGGCCGTCGTCGACGAGACCGCGTATCGCCTCGGACACGGACGGTGCGCTGACACCGAGTCGTTCGGCGAGGCGCGCCCGGATCACCGGGACGTCCTCTTCGGAGAGCTGCATGATCGTCTGGAGGTAGTCCTCACGCGCGATGGAGGGCCGCTCTTCGGTGCTCTGCGCAACCATGCCCCCAGCGTATCCGCTCATGCGACCCCGGCGCCGACATGGGTCCGAACGGAGACGGTATCGTGACTTTCGGGTCTGGGCACCGGCGCTGCCTGGCGCGAGGGTGAAGGGCAGGCAATCGGGCAGGCAACTCGGCAGGTGATTGGGGGAGATGCAGATGGCCGGCACGAATCAGCCCAGAACATCCGGCGGTGACTCGGCGGCGTGGCGGGGTATCGCCATCGGTGCCGTGATCGTTGCGACGTGCGCGGTGATCATCGGTGTCGTGGCCGTGGTTGCCTGGCGGAACGCGGACACGGCGCCGGAAGGGGATGAGTCCCCGGGGATGCTCGAGGCAGCCTTCGAGCCTGCGGATTCGATCGGGCCGAACGCCTTCACGCCGCCCGTGACGACCGAGACCCCCCAGATATGCGACAAGGAGCTCTTCCTCGAGTACCTCGACGAACGGCCCGACGCACAGAGGGAGTGGGCACGGGTCCTGAACGTGGACGAGGACGACCTGGAGGAGTACGTGATGTCGCTCGAGCCCATCGTGCTCGACGACGACACTCTCGTCACCAACCACGGTCTCGCCGACGGCAAGGCCTATGCACGTCTCTCCCTGCTGGAGGAGGGGACGGCGGTCCTCGTCGAGCCGTCACCCGCGGTCACCGAGACCCCCGAGGAGTCGTCGACCACCTCGACAGCGCCACCCGAGGAGCCCAGAGTGGTGACGCGATGCAAGTGCGGGAACCCGCTCCTGCCGCCCCCCGACACGACGACGACGTCGTCCTCGACGACGCCGTCAACCACAACCCTCGAAGAGCCGGAGGACGACGGCAACCCGCCGTCGGACCAACCGCCGTCCGACGAGCCGTCCGACGAGCCGCCGCCCGAGGAGGTCCCACCGGACGAGGAGACCCCGCCCGAGGAGGTCCCACCGGACGAGGAACAGCCGCCCGACGACCAGGGAACCCCGAGCCCGGACCAGACCTAGCCCAGGAGCTGAGAAAGGTGCCGCCGGCATGGACCCCCTCACGTACGACGTAGCCGTGGTGGGTGGGGGGATGGCCGGTATCTCGATCGCGGCCGAGCTGGCTGGGGAGCAGAGCGTGGCTCTGTTCGAGGCGGAGGATCAGCTCGGTTGCCACGCCACAGGCCGGTCTGCTGCCGTCTATCTGCCGAGCTACGGTCGCCCACTGGCCCGGGTCCTCACCGTTGCGAGCCGTCCCCTGTTCGACGAGCTCTCCGAGGAGGGCGAAGTCGTTCTACTGAAACCTCGCCCGCTTCTCGTCGTTGCGATCGATGACACCAGTGAGGGCCTCATACGCGCATGGGTCGAAGCAGCCGTTGGGATGGACCGTGTCGACCCGGTGGATGCAATCGGGCTGTGTCCCGTACTGCGTCCCGAGGTGGTGCGCGGAGGAGGCTTGGACGCGGCCGGTATGGACGTCGACGTCTCGGGTCTGCAGGAGGTCTACAGACAGCGCCTGCGACGGCGGGGCGGGACGCTCCACGTCTCGGCCCAGGTCTCTGCTGTCGCTCGCCAGCTGCAACGGACCGGGGTTCCGCCAGGTGCATGGGACCACCTGCGGGGTGTTGTCGTCGGCGACGTGATGCTGACCGTCGACGGGCGGGGTGGTCAAGTGGTGAGGGTGGGCTTTTGTCGGTTGCGGTAGCTGTCGCCTTCGACGACGAGCTCGTAGGCGGCGCTTTTGTCGGTTGCGGTAGCTGTCGCCTTCGACGACGAGCTCGTAGGCGGCGGACTTGAGGCGGTCGACGGCGGACTGGGCGAGCAGCGGGTCGGCCATTAGGGCGAGCCACTCGACGGGTTCACGGTTGGACGTGACGATCGTCGGGGCGCTGCGGTGCCGCTCGACGACGATCTCGTAGAGGTCGTCGGTGTCGGCTTGGTTGAGGCCGCCGAGGGCGAAGTCGTCGATGATCAGCAGGTCGACGCGTAGCAGCTTGCGGAGCTCGGCGTCGTGGCTGTTGTCGAGCCGGGCGGCGCGTAGGCGCTTGTGGAGCCGGTCGGCGCGTTCGAAGTGCACGCTGTGGTGGCGGCGCACGGCGATGTGTCCGAGGGCGGTGGCGAGGAACGTCTTGCCGACTCCGACGGGTCCCATGATCAACACGTTGTTGGCGGCCTCGACGAAGCGCAGTGAGCACAGCTCGTCCCAGAGCTTGTGGTCGAAGGTGGTGTCGGTGGTGGCGTCCCAGCGGTCGAGGTGCATGGTCGGGTCGAGCCCGGCGGTGCGGCCCCGCCGGTCCGCTGACGCGGCGTCGCGTCGGGTGACCTCATCGGAGAGCAGGATCTGGAGGAACTCGGCGTGGGACAACTTGTTGGTCTTGGCGAGCGCGAGCCGTTCGGGGAGGGTGTCGGCGAGGCGGCCGAGCTTGAGCTTGCGCAGCGTGGCGATCAGGTCGGCGTCGATGGTCGGGTTCATCGGGTCACCCCCGTGGGGGTGATGGCGAAGTGGTCGTCGCTGCGGGCGAACCGTCCTCGGATCACGTTGTCGGGGACCGAAGCGGTGTCGGTGGCGTCGGCTTCGAGGGCTCGTTCGAGCATGCGGCCGACGACGGTGACGCTGTCACACTCGGCGTCGAGCGCCCGGGCGCAGGCGGCGTCGACTCGGTCGTCGCCGTAGCGGCGGCACAAGCCCAACAGCTTGTAGACCTGGCGCATCTTGGTCCACGGCAACGGATGGTCGAGCACCACCCGGGCGAACGCTCCGACGGCGGCCCCGTGGCCGGTCGCATCGGCGATGAGCCGGTCGATGTCACGCAACGCGTAGGCGGTCCGGTCGGCCGGGAGGTCCTCGACGTCGGTCGAGCGGTGCCCGGCCGGCACCCGCGGGTGGGTCTTGACCAACACACCTCGGGCGTAGATCTTCACCAGCTTCGAGTCGGCCCGAACCGCGACGGTCTGGCCGATGAGCCCGCCCGGGACCGAGTAGAGGGCCTTGGCGATCTGGACGTGGTGGTCCCGGGCGACCTTGGCGTCGCGGTAGATCGGCAGGTCGTAGCGGCCCGCCGGCGCCGCAGCGAGCACCGGCGCCTCGTGCTCGACGAACACCTCGATCGGGTGCAACCCGGTCGTGCCGTGCGTGCGCATCCCGGCCCGCACCCGACACCAGTCCTCGACCGCACGCTGGGCTTCGACGAGGTCGACGAAGGACTCCCCGGCCCAGAACGAGTCGCGCAGGAACCGCACGTTGCGCTCGACGCGGGCCTTGTCCTGCGGGGCACGCACCCGGGCCGGGTCGACGAAGAACCCCGCCCACTGCGCGTACTCGACGAAGGCTTGGTTCAGCCGCGGGTCGGTCGCGTCCGCGTCGGTGACGATGGTGGCCATGTTGTCGGGGATCACCACCTCGAACACGCCGCCGAAGAACTCCCACGCTGCGTCGAACCCGGCGATCACCGCGTCGAGCGCCTGGGAGTGCGACAACCACACGAAGCAGTGCCGGGAGAACACCGACGTGAACACCAACACCCACACGGTGCGCCGCCGGCCGGTCGCCGCGTCGGCGATGAAGCCCAGCTTGACCCAGTCGACCTGGAGCTCGGCACCCGGCGCACAGTCCCCCAACGGCACCGTGGACCCATCCGTCGACGTCGGGCCGAAATGCTCGGCGACGTAGCGGTGCAACGTGCGCTCCGGGACGACCACCGACCGGCGAGCCAACAGCTCACACATCTTCACCACCGGCACCTTCGACTCCACCCAGCCAGCGATCCGGTCATGCTCACCAGCGATCACCGCCCACGACTCGCCGTGGCGATCCGGCCGACCCACCGCCAGCTCGGCCATCACCAACGACATGAACGCGTCGTCGAGCTGACCCACCCCGCCGTCACGATCCAGACCCAACCCGACCGCGACGTCCACCACCCGGCGGATCGTCTTGCGGTCCGGCGGCGTCACCGCCGCGATGGACCGCAACCCCCGCCCGTCCAACCACAACCGCAGCACCTCTCGAACTTCGAACACAGGGACCTCCCTGAACGCCATGCACACCGCCTTCCGGGTCGAGACACGAACGGCGGTGAGTTGACCGGTCCCGACACGCAGCTGGCGAGAGGTGGTCCCATCCAACTGGCGACGGGTGGTCCTATCTACCTGGCGAGAACCCGCTCAAGTGGTCCCATGCAGCTGGCGGGCGACAACGCGAGTTCATCGCCGAGCGCTGTATCACCTTCACACGCACCTTCGCTCCGACCCCGATCTGCTGTCCGGCACGGGCGACAATCCTCACTGGCCAGTTCGGCCACAACACCGGCGTCCTCACGAACACAGGTCCAAGGGGGAATGGCCGGTCTTCGTCGCGAACGGGGGAGAGGACCGGACCTTCGCCCTCGCTCTCCAGCGAGCCGGATATCGCACCATGTTCGTGGGCAAGTACCTGAACGAGGTGCGCAGTGACCACATCCCGTCCGGTTGGACGGAGTGGTACGGGGCAACGGACAGACGCATCGAGAACGGCCACCGCTTCGCGCTGAACGAGAACGGCCAGAAGGTCTTCTACGCCGGTGGAGAGAACGACTCCGGAACCGACGTCGTTGCCGGAAAGACGCTCGATTTCGTCGCGCGGGCCGCTGCCGACACCGACACGCCCTTCTTCGCCTATGTGAACCCCACTGCCCCGCATCTGCCGTTGCAGCCCGCGACGCGACACTCTGGCCACCCCTGGCGTAACGCCTACCCTCCCGTGAACCCCAACACCTACGAGGTCGACATCAGTGACAAGTCGACGTGGCTGCGGAACTCAGGCTCCGTCCGCGACCTCTGGAGGGGCTGGAACACCGCCGACTACAGGAACCGGATGGGTTCGCTGCTCGCCGTCGACGACATGGTGGCGGACACCGTCGAGGTACTCGACGCAGCCGGAGCTCTCGACTACCCGTACCTCCTCTTCCTTTCCGACAACGGATACAACATGGGTGCGCACCGCCTTGTGCACAAGATGGCGCCGTACGAGGAATCCCTCCACGTTCCCTTCGTCATGGCCGGTCCGGGCGTCGGGCAGGGCACCGAGGATCGCACGGTGCTCCTCACGGACATCGCGCCACGATCCTCGAACTCGCCGGCCTCCCGTCGCCCGGCACGGTCGACGGAAGATCCCTCGTACCTCTTCTGCGGGGAGAGAACCCGGGTCAGTGGCGAGACGCGTTCCCCATCCAGTACGTGAGCGGTGGACTTGGATCGGGGTCTTCACGAGCCTCACGCCGTTCGGCTACTTCCTACTCATGGTCCTCTTCCTGGGCAACGACGTCCCGTCCTATCGAGGCAACCACACGGACACGCATGTCCTGATCGAGTTCTGCGACCGGGAGCTGCCGTTCATGCCGGACTTTCACAAGCACGAGCTCTACGAGCTCTACGAGCTCTACGACATCACGTCAGATCCCTGGCAGCTCGACAACCTGCTCGCCACGCCGGCAGGTCGCGAGGAACACAAGGCCCTGCGGGACGAGCTCGAGGCGCGCATGGACGTGCTTCTCGAGTGTGCCGCCGAGACGTGCCGCGACGGCGGCGCCTGACCCCGCGGAACATGTGGGCAGGATTGCCGACGCTCAGCGACGGTGAAGCGCACCCACTTCGCCGGAATCCGTCGTGTGGGCAAGATGACCGACGGCGGGCGACGGTAATCCTGCCCACTATTGTTCGTGTCAGCCGAGGGGAGGTGCCGGTGGGTCTGCCGGATGCTCTGATCATCACAGCGACGCCGAACATCAGCTGGATGAATCCCGGCGTCGAGTACCCACAGACTCCGGGTGACATCGCTGCGGAGGCGCGTCGGTGCGAGGAGGCCGGGGCGTCGGTCTTCCACATCCACGCAGAGGGCCAGTGGCGCCCCGTGCTCCGGGCCTTGCGTGACGCCTGCACCCTCGTCTTGCAGTGCGGGATGTCGAGCCTCGAGATCCCGGAACGCATGGATGTCTTCGAGGAGCGCGCGGACATGATCTCGATCGTCCTCAACCACCACGACGAGGCGTTCGCGGAGACCGAATGCCTCGTCCTCCATCCGCGGACGGAGCTCGAAGAGTACGCCGCCCTCTGTTCCGCGCACGGTGTCGTGCCCGAGTTCGAGGTGTGGCACAGTGGGTCGATCTGGAACCTCAGGTACCTGATCGAACGCGATCTCGTGAGTCGACCATACGTGACGACCCTCTTCTTCGGGTGGCCCGGAGGCACTTGGTCGCCGCCGACCGTAGAGGAGTATCTCCACCGCCGCCGCCTCATGCCGGACGGCTGCCTCGTCACAGTGAGCGTCATGGGAGAGGGTCAGACGGAGGTCGTCGCCGCAGCGATTGCCGCCGGCGACCACGTTAGGGTGGGCACGGAGGACAACCCCTTCGGGCGAGACGGAGGTGTCGTGGCGACCCATCGTCTCGTGGCGGAGGTCGCCGAGCTCGCCGAGGCCATGGGAAGGCAGGTGGCGGATCCAGGCGACGTCCACAAGCACCTAGGTCTCTCCGGCCCATCGGGATCGAGACCGTGACGGACTCCCAGGGCAAGACATCGGCCGGCCCAGTGGCACTCGTCACCGGCGCGGCCCGCGGGATCGGGGCTGCGACGTGCCGACTCTTCGCGGCTCGCGGTGCCCGGGTCTTCGCCCTCGACCGACTCGACGAGGTCGGGGAAGTCGCCGCGGGCATCGAGTCCGGCGGCGGCACCTGCGCCTGGCGGACCTGCGACGTCACATCCGAGCCCGATGTCGTCGCGAGCGTCTCGGCGGCCAACGACCGGTTCGGCCACGTGGACGTCCTCGTGAACAACGCAGGGGTGGTTCTCGTCAAGCCACTCGAGGAGACTTCGTGGGACGACTACAGGAAGGTCGTCGACGTGAACGTGGGCGGAGCCTTCCTTCTCTGCAAGCACGTCATTCCACGGATGAAGGAACGCAGACGCGGCGCCGTCGTGAACATGGCGTCGGTCTCCGGACATGTCGGTCAGACCGACCACGCCGTCTACGGAGCGACGAAGGGCGCTGTGTTGGCCATGACCCGCGCGCTCGCCTGGGAGGTCGCCCCGTTCGGCATCCGTGTCAACTCGATCAGCCCGGGGTCCGTCGACACACCGATGCTGCGTGGTGACGTCGGGATCGAATCCGCCCGTACGGGCAGGTCGTTCGACGAGGTGAAGGCAGAGAGGGAGGCAGAGCAGGCTTTCGATCGCTGGGCGGATCCCACCGAGATTGCCGAGGTCGTCTGGTTCCTGGCGAGCGACGCGGCTTCCTTCGTCACGGGGACGGACGTCCTCGCCGACTGCGGATGGGTGGCCAAGTGACGACCGCCGCGAATGGCAGCCTCGGCATAGGGATGATCGGTCTCGGGCTCATCTCATGGGTGCACGAGGAGGGCTACAACAAGCTGGGTGATGCCTGCCACATCGTGGCCGTGTGCGACAAGGACGCCGAGATGGCCACGAACCGGGCCGCCCTCCACGATGCCGTCCCGGCCACGGACTACCGGACAGTGCTCGAGGACCCCAGGGTCGACGTCGTCGACATCACTCTTCCGCACCGGCTCCACCACGAGGTCGCACTTGCCGCGTTCGACGCAGGTAAGCACGTCATCGTCGAGAAGCCGATGGCCGTCGGCGCGCCCGCTGCCCACGAGATGATCGAGGTCTCCAAGGCGGCGGGCCTCACCCTCGCTGTTGCCGAGAACACGAGATACGTCGCGGCTTACCGGGCGGCCGGGAACCTCCTCGAGCAAGATTCCCTCGGCGAGATCCGCATGGTGCGTTCCCTCATCGCCGGGAGCGAGGTCGAGCGCATCCGCGACCCCGACACCTGGCACGGAAAGGCGCCTGATGGCGGGGTCATCCTCGATTCGGCGGTTCACAGCCTCTATCTCTACAAGTGGCTGTTCGGTGGGATACTCGACGTGACAGCGCATGCCTCGAAGCTCGTACCCGAGGGAGAGATGGAGGACAATGCCCTCCTACTCGGGCGTCTGGCCGGAGGTGGGGAGTACCAGCTCGCCGTGAGCGCCACGATGGAGATCCCCTGGACAGAACGTCTCGAGATCTACGGAAGCGACGCCAGCTTGATCGTCGACCAGCTTGCCGATCCCGTCGTTACCCTGTTCCGGGGTGGTGACGATGCCGGCCCATCCACAGTGGACGGCGTCGCCTACGAACCCCAACAGTGGAAGTTCACCTCGATGTTCGAGGAGCTCTCCGACTTCGTCTGCGGGATACGGGAGGGCAGACCGCCCCTCGTCGACCCCGAGGACACCCTCCATGCGCTCGAGGCGGCAGAAGCCGCATACCGCTCGGTCGAGATCGGCGGCGTGGTCGAACTCACCGACCGGCCCCAGCCACGGGAGGAACGGGAGGAACGATGACGGAAGCGAGCTTCGCGCCCCTCGGGTTCGACAAGGACACGTGCCGGCGCGAGATGCAGCAGCGAGACCTCGACGGCATCCTCCTCACGTCACCAGAGAACGTCATGTACACCACCGGCTTCCCGACCCTCGCAGGCGCCGGCAACCCGATCATGCACGCGCTCCGCAACCAGCTTCCGACCTACTCGTTCGTGGACTCGGAGGGGCGGGTGACGCTCGTCTGCTGGGGGGTGGCGACATTCGGGGTCGGCTACGGCGTGGACGAGGTCAGGCCGTTCTTCACGCGGGACCTCGCCACCGCTGAGGTCGAGCGCCTTGCCGGCGCGCTCCCGACCGGGAGCCGCATCGGGATCGAGTCGGCCTGCCCGTACGGCGTCGTCCGTGCGGTGGAGGAACACGGCCGTCCGGCGGAGTTGGTCGTGTGCGACGACGTGCTCGACAGGCTGCGGCTCGTGAAGTCCCCGGCGGAGGTCGAGATGATCCGGCGCAGCACCGGGATCATCGAGAGAACGGTCACCGACCTGGTTCCCGTTCTCGAGGTCGGGATGAGCCGTCTGGACCTGCTGCGCGAGGCCAAGACTCGCATGATCGCCAACGGAGCGGACGGGATCGACCATGTCACGATCGCCTTCGGCGCAGCGAACCCCGAGGTCGTGCTCGGAGAGCGTCTCGAAGCCGGCCAGCTCGTCACACTCGATCTCGGAGCTGTGTACGAGGGCTACGTGTCGGACAACAGGCGATACGTGTTCACGGGGGTGGCGCCGGAAGCGCTGAAAGCACAACACGCGCAGATGTGCGCCGTCGTGGCGGAGATCGGGTCGATGCTGCGGCCCGGGACGGCATTCGGCGAGCTTCCGCAGCGAGCCCGGGAGCTCTATGCCGAGATCGGACGCGACCCGCTGTTCCTGAGCGTCGGGCACACAATGGGGCTGCAAGTCGAGGAGCGGTGGATCACGGACGGCGACTGCACCGAGTTCGCCGCCGGCATGGTCGTCAACATCGAGCTCTACAGCTTTACCGACGACGGCGTGATGATCGGTGACGAGGAGACGTACCTTGTCACCGAGGGCGACCCTGAGCTGCTGACTGTGATGCCGGCCGACCTGATCGAGGTCTAGTCCTGGTCTGGTCCAGGGCTGCCCCTCGGAGCCGTTCGTGCCGGGATCCGGCGGTCAGCCCAATGTCGCAGTGTCGCCCGGCTCCTTGATGACCGGATTCTCGATCGTCCCGAGGCCGTCGATCTCGATTCGCACCACGTCCCCGGGACGAAGGAAGACCTGCGGGGACGCCGTGAACCCCACCCCGGCGGGTGTGCCGGTCGAGATGAGGTCGCCGGGCTCGAGCGTGAAGACGGTCGAGAGGGTCTCGATCTGATGGGCTATGTCGACGATCATGTCCCTGGTGTTGCCGTCCTGGCGGAGGTCGTCGTTCAGCCATGTCCGGATCCTGAGATCCTGGGGGTCGCCGATCTCGTCCGGCGTCGTGATCCAGGGGCCGGTCGGGCCGTGCGTGTCGAAAGACTTGCCCAGAGTCATCGTCGGCGCCCAGCGCTGCCAGTCGCGGACGGAAACGTCGTCGACCACGATGTACCCGGCGACGACCTCGTGGGCCCGGTCCGCTGGCACGTGCCTGCAGCGGCGCCCGATGACGACTCCGAGTTCGCCCTCGTAGTCCACCTCGATCGAGGCCCGGGGGATGTGGATGGGGTCGGAGGGTCCGGTGACGCAGGTTCGCTGCTTGTTGAAGAAGACCGGGAAGTCGGGCGCCTTCGCCCCCGTCTCTGCGACGTGGTCCGCGTAGTTGAGCCCGATGGCGAGGAACTTCCCCGGGACCGGCACCGGTGCGAGGAGACGGACGTCTGTCAGGGGAAGTCGAGCCGCGGTTCGCTGTGCTCTATGGGCGGCCTCGAACGCTTCGCCTCCCGCCTCGAGGAAGCTGGCGATGTCCCCCGGAACGCCGTCGACGGAGGAGAGATCCGCCACCTCATCGCCGGAGACCAATCCGAGGGCCGTTCTGGCGTCGTGTTCGAAGCGTGCAAGCCGCACCTGCGAGTCCTCCGTGTCCGTCAACGGGACTGCCGACTCTAGAGGGGACCTACATGGAAAACATGTGGGCAGGATTGCCGACGCCTGGCGTCGCTGATTCGCACCCACATGCGCAGAAAGCGCGAGGTGTGCAGCCTGACCGACGTCAGACGTCGGTGAGACTGCCCACATTGGTTTCAGCTCCGGCGGGCAGCGCCCTGGCAAGTGGTGAGTTCGTCCGTGCGCGCGCGGAACTCTTGACACCACGTGGGCTACAGTCGGCGACGTCCTCAGTTCGTCCGTGCGCTCGCGGAGCTCTTCGAGGAGGTCGGCGTTGGCCTCTTGCCCCTCGGGGCTGGTGAGAAGGTTGTCGAGCTGCCACGGGTCGGTGGTCATGTCGTAGAGCTCCTCCTC
>QWHP01000160.1 GCA_021404985.1 Actinobacteria bacterium ATB1 | reverse complement strand
ACTCCTGCCTGTCAACCCGCGACTCACGCAGGTGGAGCGCAACGCGATCTACGACCGCGCCTCACCCACCGCTCTCCTTGCCCCTCGGCAGGACCTCGCTGTCGACATCGCAGAGCGGATCTCCACCCGGGGACACGAGCCCGTCCGGGCTGACGTCGCTCTCCTCATGTCGACCTCGGGAACGACGGGACCCCCCAAGACCGTCCGGCTCGGCCACACACGGATCCTCTCCGCCCTCGACACCGTCGCCGAGAAGATCGGCGTCACCCGCCGTGCCGGGCAACCGATGCCGAACCTGATTCCCTTCCCGCTCGCGCTCTGGTCGGGCATCTACAACGTGTGCTTCGCCCTGCGTGTCGGTGCCACATGCGTTCTCATGGACCGCTTCGACCCCCGCGAGCTCGCTCGACTGGTGCGAGAGCACGGGATCCGCTCTGTCGTGCTTGCTCCCGGGATGCTCGTCTCGCTCCTCGACGACCCGAGCATCGCGTCACTCGAGCCTCTCACGTTCGTGCGGAACGCGACGGCACCGATCCCCGTGGATGCCGCGGTCCGCTTCCACGAGAGGTTCGGGATCCCCGTGCTGAACGGCTACGGACAGACCGAGCTCGGAGGGGAGGTGATCGGCTGGAACGCCGTCGACATCCGTGAGTTCGGGGAGGTCAAGCTGGGTTCGATAGGACGCCCCCACGCGGGAGTGGCACTGAAGGTGGTCGACGAGAGAGGCCCGGTTCCGGACGGGACGGTGGGTGAGCTCACCGTCCTCTCGCCCTTTGCGATGCTTCCCGCCCCAGACGGCAGCGACGCCGAGCGGTTCACCGAGGACGGCTTCATCAGGACCGGCGACCTCGGCCACGTGGACGGGGACGGCTTCGTCTGGCTCGCCGGCAGGGTCTCGGACGTGATCAACCGGTCGGGGCTGAAGGTGTTCCCGGACGAGGTCGAGTCCGTTCTCAGGGGGTCCCCCGACGTCGGTGACGTCGCCGTGGCGGGGATGCCCGATGATCGACTCGGCGAGGTGCCCTGGGCGTTCGTCGTACCACGCCGCGGGCGAGAGAGGTGGGAGGACGTCGTCTCGGCTGTCGACACCAAGGCACGCTCGAGCCTCGCCGCGTACAAGGTCCCGGCGCGATACGTCCGCCTCGACTCGCTTCCCCGCAACGACATCGGCAAGGTCCTGCGGAGGGAGCTTTGCTGCGCACATCCCGTACCCCCGTCGTTGGACGCGCTCGGCTTCGACCTGCTTCCCATCGACGACGGCACACCCGCTGACGCTGCATGTCGCACCGTCCTGGAGTGGCTCGACGAGGCAGTTCCCGCTGCCTGGCACGACGCCGTCACGCGCGGTGGCACTCTGGAGCTGCGCACCGTGAGGCGTCGCGAGGACTACGAGGAGTGGTACCCGACCTTCGGCCGCTCCGGGCTTGTCGCTCCGACGTGGCCCCGGGAATACGGGGGTCTCGGACTGGGGCAGCATCTCGCGAGGCGGATCGAGGAGCCGCTGGCTCCCTACAACCTCGGCCGTCTGAACGTACTCGGACTCAACCTTGCCGGCCCCCCGCTGCTCGAGTTCGGCAGCTCATGGCAGAGGGACTGGTTCCTGCCCCGCTCGGTCCTGAACGAGTTCCGCTGGTGCCAGCTCTTCAGCGAACCCGGAGCGGGCAGCGACCTGGCGTCCCTGGCATGCAGCGCGATCCGCTCCGGTCACGGATGGCGCGTCGACGGCCAGAAGGTCTGGAGCACATGGGCGCACACGTCGACGCATGGCCTCCTTCTCGCCAGAACCGACCCGGATCTGCCCAAGCGCGAGGGCATCACCTACTTCGTGGTCGAGATGGACAGCCCGGGGGTCGAGGTCCGTCCGCTCGTGCAGATGACCGGAGAGGGGGAATTCAATGAGGTCTTCCTCGACTCCGTTTCGGTTCCCGACAGCCGGCGCATCGGCGAGGTCGGTGGTGGATGGACCGCCGCGCAGGCGACTCTCAGCGGGGAGCGCCAGATGATCTCGGGTGCGGGCTCCGGCGGCGTCGACCGTGTCTTCGGGCGCTCCGTGGACCGCCTCGTCGACCACGTGAAGGCATCAGAGGATCTGCGCTCGGACCCGCTCGTCCGCCAGCGCCTGGCCCGGCTCTACGCACGGGAACGCTGCATCCTCTGGACGAACTCACGGGCGCGCGACAACCGCAGAGCACAGCGGCCAGGACCCGAGTCGTCGGTCGGGAAGCTGGCCCAGGCTCTCCACAACCTCGCTGTCCAGGAGGCCTGGGTGGACGTGGTCGGTGCCCGCGTGTGCGCTCGGCGCTCCGACGACGAGGACGCCGCGCGGGTCATGTTCGGCTTCCTCCGAAGTCGAGCAGGCACGATCGAGGGCGGAACGAGCGAGATCCAGCGCAACGTGATCGCCGAACGCATC
Organism: Actinobacteria bacterium ATB1; assembly: GCA_021404985.1. Lineage (GTDB taxonomy): Bacteria > Actinomycetota > Acidimicrobiia > UBA2766 > UBA2766 > QWHP01. The sequence continues at coordinate 11,302 of QWHP01000160.1, read as the reverse complement.
CTCGGACTGCCACGCGAGCCCGATCCCTACGCCCGCCTCCCCTGGAAGGACGTCCCCCGCGGGTAGAGACGGGAGCGAGCCCCCCGAGACCGGCGGCCACCCAAGCCGCAGACGGCCGGCCACAAGCCGACCCGGGGCGAAACGTCCCGGCTTCAGACGGCCTGGAGGTCCTCCGGACCCCAGAATGCGCGCATCGACGTGATCTTCGCGTCATCGTCGAACGACATGACGTCGATGGGCTCGAGCGCGACCGAGTTGTCTCCGACGGTCGTCGTCACTCGGAACACAAAAGCCGCTTCTTTACCGACCACACGGGCGCTTCCGAGGAGCACGAGCTCCATCTTCTCGGCCATCCCGCGCATGCGGTCCCAGAACCCGGAGATCTCCTCGCGCCCCCGACAGATCGGCGCGCCCACAGGGTCTTCCACTGTCGCATCCTCGGCGAAGAGGCCCAGGTAGCTCTCCTTGTCCCCCGCCGCGAACGCAGCGAGGTACTTGTCGATCGTCGCTCTGATGTCGTCGGCTGTTGCCACGTCAGTCTCCTGTCCTCCATGCCGTCTCCATGCTCTCCCGCACGCCTGCGTAACGTACGCGAATCTCCGAAGCCAAGTCCTCATCGAGCCTCGGCTCAACCGTCGTTCCCCGCGCGAGATCCCATTCGCGGGCCACGTCGACCGGATCGGCTCCGCGCAGCACGGCCGCTGCCTGGACGCAGGCTCCGGCTGCAACGAGCTCGTTGGCATCCGGCACCAGGACCGGGCGCTGCAACAGGTCGGCAAGCACCCTCCGGAACACCGGCGACCTCGCACCTCCGCCGATCACGAACACGCGGCCGTCCGTCGGGATCCCCACGCGGCCGAGTGCATCCATGCCTTCGAGGAGACCGCAGACCACGCCCTCGTATGCGGCGCGCGCCATCTCGCCCACTCCCGTACGCGTGGTCAGGCCGTGCAACAACCCGGAAGCTCCCGGCAGGTCCGGTGTCCGCTCCCCGTCCAGGTACGGGACCATGGTCAGCCCCCCCGACCCGGCGGGCACGGTCGCCGCCAGCGCGTCGAGCTCCCCGGGGCGACGACCGAGCATCCTTGCACACCAGTCTGTGACCTTCGTGCAGTTGAGCGTGCACACGAGTGGAAGGAACCGGCCTGTCGCGTCGGCGAAACCGGCAACGGCACCTGTGGCGTCAGCCGTCGGCTGTTCGGAGACGCAGTAGACCGTCCCCGACGTGCCGAGGGAGATCGCAACGTCGCCCGATCCCAACCCGAGGGCGATCGCCGCGCCCATGTTGTCCCCCGTCCCAGGTGCCACGATCGATCCCGAGGCGGCGGACAGCGAACCAGTCCCCTCGCCGGCCACGTCACGGGGGCCGAGCACGTCGGGCAGAACGGCCTGCCAGTCGAGCCGGTCGTCCACGAGCTCGAGGAGATCCGGCCTCCACCGGTTCGCCGGGGCCGACCAGTATCCCGTGCCGGACGCGTCCCCCCTGTCAGTGACGAACCTCCCGCAGAGGCGCCACGTCAACCAGTCGTGTGGCAACAGCGCCTTGGCGAGACGCGCGAAGTTGTCCGGCTCGTTCTCGGACAGCCAGGCGAGCTTCGTGATCGTGTACGAGGCGACGGGCACGAGCCCTGTCGCCTCGGCCCATCGCTCCGCCCCGAGACGGGACACGAGTCCTCGAGCCTGCGGTGCTGACTCGGTGTCGTTCCAGAGCTTTGCCGGCCGGATGACAACCCCTTCGGTGTCGAGCGCGACGAGCCCGTGCTGCTGCCCTGCCACGGAGACCGCCCCGCAGCCGCCCGAGCCTGCCTCGAGCGCAGCGCCGCACAGGGCCCCCCACCAGGCGGCAGGTTCCTGCTCGCTCTTCGGTGGCACCACGGTCGGGTGCGGGGCTCGCCCCGATGCCAGGAGCGTCCCGTCATCGGCGTCCCGGACTTCGACCTTCGTCGCTTGCGTGGAGGAGTCGACGCCGAGGACGTCCGCCATCAGCGGACACCCAGGAGCAGCTCGAGGGTGAGCTGGTCGAGCCGCTCGTGCGGCCAGCCTCGTACCTGCAGCGCCTCGACGTCGTATGAAGCGCTCCGAAGGTCGTCGAGGGCTTCCCGACCGAGGCCGGCCGGCGAGGTGGGCTCTGCCAGACTGCTTGCCCGCACTTCAAGGAGGGCATCCTGGATCTCGCGGTCTTCGGCGAAACGGCGCGCCTTCTCGGCAAGGATCAGATACGTGCGCATGCAACCCCGCGCGAACTCCCAGACGCCCTCGGCGCCCTCGGTTCGGTAGGCGTGCGCGTCGAAATGCCGCATGCCATCCCAGCCCGAGTCCTCGAGCAGCCTCACCAGGTTGAAGGCGTCCCTCAACGCCTCGGAGCCGAAGCGGAAGTCCTGGTCGTACCGGCCGATCCTCTGCGCGTTCAGATCTATGTGGAAGAGCTTGCTGTGCCAGAGCGTCTGCGCCACCGCATGCGTGAAGTTGAGGCCGGACATCGTTTCGTGCGCGAGCTCCGGGTTGAGACCCACCATGTCCGGCCACTCCAGACATCCGATGAACGCGAGAGCGTGGCCGACCGTCGGAAGGAACATGTCCCCGCGGGGTTCGTTCGGCTTGGGTTCGAGTGCGAAACGCATGTCGTACCCTCGATCGCGAACATGGGCGCAACAGAGATCGACCGCCTCCTTGTAGCGATCCAGAGCAAGTCGCACGTCCTTGGCAGCCTCGCACTCGAGCCCCTCACGCCCACCCCACATGACGTAGACACCGGCCCCGAACGAGGCCGCGAGATCGATCGCGTCGAACGTCTTGCGGATCGCGAAGCGCCGTACGTCGGGGTCGTTCGCCGTGAACGCCCCATCCCGGAAGACGGGCTGGCTGAACAGATTCGTCGTCGCCATCGGCACACACATGCCGGTGCGGTCCAGAGCTGCACGGAACCGTTCGAGGATCCTCTCCTTCTCGGCGGCAGGGGAGCCGAATGGGACGAGGTCGTCGTCGTGGAAGTTCACCCCGTAGGCGCCGAGGCCGGCCAGACGTTCGACCGCCTCGAAAGGATCCAGGGGCTCCCGGACCTCGAACCCGAACGGGTCCCTGCCCTTGTTCCCCACGGTCCACAGACCGAATGTGAAATGATGCTCGGGTCGAGGTTCATAGGCGTCGCTCACGGCATCCCCCTGTCGGTTCCATGTGAGGCCACTCATGCCGCCCGGAGCAAGATCTCACAGATACAGGCCGGGCGAATCCTCCGGTGCGGATGCCGCGACGGCCTGGACGTCGGGCTCACGGAGGATCACATAGAGGTCACCGCGGATCTCGACCTCGTAGGCGGAGTCCGGCGCGAAGAGAACGCTGTCACCGACCTCGATCGACCGCACGGTCGGACCCGTGATCACCACTTCCCCCCATTCGAGCCTGCGGCTCACATCGGCCGTGGCAGGGATGAGGATGCCGCCGCGGGACTTCCGCTCGCCTTCCTCGGTCTGGACCTCGACGAGGAGCCGGTCCGCCGTCATCTGGATCTTCCGTTGCTCCTCACTCGCCTGTCGGTGGGGGATCGCCATCGTTGGAAGTTATCGCATGCCGAGAGCCCACCCGCAAAGCGTTGCCGCTGGCCCCTCGATGTTGCCCGTGTTACCGTGACCCCGGCACCAGGGAAACAGACCAGGAGGGGAAATGTCAGCGATCGTCGAGAGCGCACCGACCTCCGTTGTGCACGACCCGGACGTGCCGTGGGCGACCCTGACCGAGGGCATCCAAGTCAAGATGTTCCGCATCGGCACGCACGACAACACCTACCAGATGCTTCTGAGGGCCTCCCCGGGCACTCAACTCCCGAGACATCACCATTTCGGCGAGGTGCACGCATACACGATCGCAGGTCGCTGGGGATATCGCGAGTACGAATGGGAGGCGACAGCCGGGACGTACGTCTACGAAGAGCCTCGTTCCGTCCACACGCTCTACGTTCCGGATGACGCGGGGGAACCCGCGCTCGTCTTCTTCACGATCTCTTCCGGAATGCTCCTTTTTCTGGACACACTCCCGGACAAGATGCGGGACCAGGCAGCGGAGATGGAGATCGACCTCGACCAAACGCTGATCCAGGACGGCGTCACGCTCGATGCGATCTACCGGGCGGCCTTGGAGGCCGCCGGCGAGCAGTACCCGAGTGCCGTCCTCCACCACTGAAAGACCTGGGTGTGTCACGGACCCGCGGAACTGCATCCCCCTGCGCCTCCGGTTCGTCGCCGGCCTGGCGCCCGGTGACGCTCGAAGGCGCTTTTCCCCGAGTTGCCGCCGGCGATGTCGGCCTCCGCGACCTCGAGATCATCGGCGACCGTCGGGGAAGTCGACAGGAGCACGACGCCGACGACGATGACGCCGAGCGCAAGGAGCCTGAGGATGTGCGTTCCCATCCCACCCTCGAGCGTCTGGCCGTAGACGACGACCGCGAAGCCGATCGGAACGAGCAGCACAGCGACATGGTCCGATGGGGCCACCGACGTCGCCCTGTGCTGCTTCAAGGCGTTCTGGAAGAGGACGAAACCGAAGCCGCCGAACGTGGCGAGCACGACAACCCCGGAACATGGCGGTTCCGGTCCCGAGTGCGGCCCCGGTGACGCTTCCGATCAGAACACCGGCTGCGGTGTCGGAGACGAAACGATGCCGCTCGTGGTACTGCCAGGCGATCACGCAGTAGGCCCCGACCACGAGGACCGCGATGACGAAGGCCACCCCGTTGATCGGCACCAGATCTCCTTCCTCCCCGACCGAAACGAGCGCGAGGACGAGCCCGGCCATGACGGTGAGAGTGCCCCACAGCTCGCGTTGGCCGGGGCGCTCTCCCAGGATGGGACGTGAGAAGACGACGATGAAGATCAACGCCGTCGCCTGGAAGGGCTGCACGACGGGGATCGGAGCGAGCTGGAACGCGACGAAGGTGAGTATCGCCGTCAAGAGCTGGGAGGACGCACCCGCGAGCCATATCGGCTTGCGGATCAAGGACGCCATGATGCGGGCACCGTCCCCCTCGGTCCTGCGCGCCTCGTAGCGCATCAGCACGATGCCGAGCCCCGCGACCAGCGCGGCCGCGACCTTCGCGAGGATCCCGGCGGTCACGTACGCCCCCGGGTTCCCGCGCCGGCTGTGAACGGAATGCGCTCGAACCCGAAGACACTCGCCATGTGCACGTGTTCGAGGCCGGTTTCGTCGATCCCGTACTCGGGAAAGCGGTCGAGGAGCTCTTCGAACGCGACCTTGGCCTCGAGCCGCGCGAGGGCTGCGCCGATGCAGGAGTGCACTCCGTACCCGAACGCCAAGGCGTGATGCGCTGGACGGTCGATGTCGAACATGTCGGCACGTGGGTATTCACGCTCGTCCCTGTTGGCGCTCCCCGTCAAGAGGAGCACCTTGGAACCGGTGAGCATGGTCGTCCCGTGGAGTGTGACGTCACGCTCGAGGGTCCTGCCCTGGATCTGGGACGGAGCCCAATATCGCAAGGACTCCTCCACTGCAGCCGGTATCAGCTCCGGATTGCCCACGACCCGTGCCCGGATCTCGGGATGGCGATGCAGGAGGACTGCCATTGAACCGAGGAGCTTCGTGACCGTCTCGTTCCCGGCACTGGAGAGCAGTTCGACGAACCCGACGATCTCACCATCCGTGAGTTTCTGCGGGCCGCTCCCGCCATCGATCTCGGCGGCGACCAGGGCGCTCACGAGGTCGTCACCCGGGGCTTCCCTGCGTTCCGCCACGAGGTCCCGCAGATAATCCCTCAGATACAGATGTGCCTGGACCGCCTCGGGAGGAGGGAGAGCGCTCTCATCCGGTCGCGTCAGCGACGTGTCGATGTGTCGGCGGAGCTCGCGCCGATCCCCGGCGGGAACGTCGAGGAGTGTGAAGATGACGTTCATCGGAAGAACGAGGGCGAAGTCCTCGACGAGCTCTCCACCTCCCGCGTCGGCAAGCCGGCCCAGGCGCTCGCGCGCGAACGCACGGATCATCGGTTCGAGTTCTGCGACACGCCGCGGGGTGAATGCCCGGCTCACGAGGCCGCGAAACTGAGAGTGGCGCGGGGGATCCATGAAGATCATGATCGGGAAGTCGGACATGACGTCCTCGTAGTCGGGGCCCATGAGCTCGAGAACAGTCCCGTACGCCGAGCTGTAGGTCTCCCAGTCCCGTGAGGCCTCGAGGACGTCCTCGTACAGCGACAACGCGTAGAAGTCGAGATCGTCGTTGCGGTACACGGGCTGCTCCGCACGCAGCCATGCGTATGCCGGGTAGGGGTCCTCCTTGAACGCCCTCGAATACGGATTGAGCTCCATACCCTCCCCCCGTGCACGGGCTAGGGATTCATGTGATCCTCGAAAAACTCGCCGGCCAGCTTCTTCGCCTCCTCGTGGTGTGGGCCGGCATACACGTCGAAGTGGTCGCAGTCGAGCTCGTGGACCGACGCGTTCTCCATGCGCCCGGCGACAGCATGTGTGAACCGCGCCGGAGTCCCTTCATCACGCCCGGCCGCGATGAACAGCACTGGACATCGTACGTCCTTCGCATGTTTCGCCGGCTGGTAGCCCGTCATCTCGAACAGCGTCCGCGCCGGAGTCGTGTTGGACCAAGCCGCATCCGCGGGCAGGAGGGCCTTGTACGCGTCATTCCATCCCGGATAGGTCAGGAGCGCCGGGTCGCCGGGTTCACCGACGATGCCGATCGTGCGGGGTGTCCGCCCCAGGCGTTCTGCCACGACGTCCAACACCGATGCGAACCCCACCTTGAGGAACGAGGCAAGTGGTGGGAGGTTCCTGCGATCCAGCCTGACGTACGGTACCTGCGAGACGACGCAGGTCACACCCTCGTCACGCGAGGCGGTGACGAGGACATGTCCACCGGAGTAGGACGTGCCCCACAGGCCGATCCGCTCGCTGTCGACACCGTCGAGAGACCGTGCGAAGGCAACCGCCGCACGCCAGTCCTCCACATGACGTCTCGGACTGATGAGTTGTCGCGGCTCTCCGTCGCTGGCGCCGAACGACCGGTAGTCGAAGACGAGAACGGCGAAACCGCGTTCACGGAAGTGCTCGGCGAAGGGCTCGAGACCGAAGCTGCGTAGGGCACCGAACCCGTGACCCATCACGATGGCGGGTGATCGACTGGTACGTGGAGGCCGGTAGAGCCAGGCGGCACAACGGACACCTTTGCTGGTGAACTCGACGTCCTCTCTCCGCGACACCACTGCCTCCGGCTGACTGCATTCGCGACCTCGGCCCCCCGGGCCCCACACGTGACGCTAGCGAAACCCCCCGTGGTTCCCCACTCGGCTCGACAGACGGACCCGCAGCCGCGAAGCTTGTGCGGTCCGATACGCGGGGAACAGGGGGTTCTCATGCTCGACACGAAGGTTCTCGGTGGCCTCGTCTGCGACGGAACGAACACGACGCCCAGACACGCCGACATCGGGATCGCGGACGGGAGGATCGTTGCTGTCGGCAAGATCGAGGAGCCTGCCGCTGCCACGATCGACGCGTCGGGCAAGGTCGTCGCTCCCGGTTTCGTCGACCTCCACACCCACTACGACGCCCAGGTCTTCTGGGACCCGGACCTCACGCCCTCACCCCTCCACGGAGTCACGACGGTCTTCGCGGGTAACTGCGGTTTTTCCATCGCACCCCTCGTGGACGAAGCAGCCGAGTACATGATGCGAATGCTCGCGCGGGTGGAAGGCATCCCGGTCGGCGTTCTCGAGGCGGGTGTTCCTTGGGACTGGTCCTCGACGGGCGAGTACCTCGACCGTCTCGAGGGTTCCCTGGCGGTCAACGCCGGGTTTCTCGTCGGGCACTCGGCACTAAGGCGCGTCGTCATGGGCGAACGATGTGTCGGCAGCCCAGCAGAAGACCCAGACGTGGCTGCCATGCGACGTCTCCTCGACGAAGGGCTTGCCTCGGGGGCGGTCGGCTTCTCCTCGTCCTGGGCGAGCACTCACAACGACAGCGACGGGAATGCGGTCCCTTCGAGGGCGTCCGACGCCGATGAGCTCCTCGCTCTCTGCGAGGTCGTGGGTAGGCACCCGGGTACGACGCTCGAGTTCATCCCTGCCGTCGATGTCTGGACCGATGAGCACGTCGACGTCATGGCACGCATGTCGGCCACTGCGGACCGGCCGCTGAACTGGAACCTGCTGGCTGTCTCGCAGTGGGACACCGATGTCGCCGAGCGGAAGCTCGCAGCAAGCGACTACGCAGCCGAACACGGGGGGTTGGTCCGTGCGTTGACGGTCCCCGACGCGCTGGGAGTGCGGCTCACGTTCAAGACCGGTTTCGTCCTGGACAGCTTCCCCGGCTGGGCCAAGCCCATGGCTCTCCCCGACGACGAGAAGCTCGCGATGCTGTCCGACCCAGCGCAGAGGCGACACCTCGACTCGCTCGCCAAGCAGATGGAGGGGAGGCTACGGGTGCTCGCCGAGTGGACCCCCTTCACGATCGCCGAAACGTTCTCGCCCGAGACGAAGCAGTATCAGGGCAGGATGGTCTGGGAGATCGCAGAGGACGAGCAGCGGGATCCCTTCGACGTTCTCTGCGACATCGTCGTGGCGGACAACCTCCTCACCGGTCTTTCCACACCCCGGTTGGGCGAGGACGACGGCAGTTGGGCCGCACGCGCCGAGATCTGGCGCGATCCACGAGCCGTGGTCGGCGCCTCGGACGCCGGCGCCCACCTCGACATGATCACGACCTTCAACTACACGACGACGCTCCTGCACGAGGCAGTGGCCAAGCGGGAGCTCCTGCCCGTCGAGGAGGCGATCCACTACCTGACCGACGTGCCCGCCCGGTTGTACGGGCTTCGGGAGCGCGGCCGGATCAGGCAGGGCTGGCACGCCGACCTCGTCGTCTTCGACGTCGGCACGGTCGGCCCGGGCGAGGTCTACACACGCTTCGACCTGCCTGCGGGCGAGGGGCGCCTCTACAGTGGCGGGACAGGGATCGAGCACGTTCTCGTGAACGGCGTCGAGGTCGTGCGCCACGGCGAGCTGACCGGAGCGAAGCCGGGGACGCTACTGCGTTCCGGCCGCGACACGGAGACGGTCCTCGCCGGCTCAGCGCCATAAGGCGGCGACGGCACTGCGCACCCGATTCGGTCCGTCGCCCTGCGCCACCTCCTTGGTGGCGGACTGATGGCATGCGTCGGACCATCCGACCTGCTCCTCGTGGAAGGTGTGCTTCGCCGGGACGAGAAACCGTGAGAGCTGCGCCCAGTTGTGCACCCCGCGACGAATCGAGGGATGATGGTAGTAGCGCAGCGGCCAAGTGACGTAGAGATGGTCGCGAGCTCGGGTCAGTGCGACGTAGAGGAGACGGCGCTCCTCCTCGATCTCCTTTGCCGTGCCGGTCGCCATGTCGGACGGGATGTTCCCGTCGGCAGCATGTACGACGTGCACGACCCGGTACTCGAGCCCCTTCACACCGTGGATGGTGGAGAGGACAACGTAGTCGTCGTCGAGGTGCGGCTCGCCGGCCGGAGCTCCGGTGCGCGCAGGCGGCTCCAGTACGAGGCCCGCGATGAACTCGGCTCGGCTGCGGTGCAAGCCGGCCGTCGCCGCGAGGACCTCGAGGTCGGCGATACGGGAGGACATGTCGTCGTAGCGTCCCGCAAGGAGAACGCGGCAGAGCTCGACGAGACGCTCGGCCTGCACAGTCACCGGGGGCTCGGGTTCGGCGACGCAGTCGCGCAGCGCTTCGCGGAGCAGGACGAATCCCTCACGCGCGTGGGCGGGCAGGGGAAGCTCTGCATCGATCAGCGCGGACCGCCCACCGGAGGACGAGAGCTGGTGCTGCATCCTCCGCGCCGTTGCGGGTCCCACCCCGTCGAGGAGCCTCAGGACACGGTGCAGGGCGAGCTCGTCACGTGGGTTCTCGAGGACCCGCAGCATCGCGACGAAGTCCCGCACATGGGCACGTTCGAGGAAACGAAGTCCGCCGTACACGACGTAGGGGATATCGCGGCGGCGCAGCTCGAGCTCGATCACGTCTCCGTGGTGTCCGGTGCGAACCAGGATCGCCTGTTCTCGCAGGGCGACTCCGTCCTCGCGGTGTTCCAGGATCCGGTCACAGACGTATCTGGCCTGGGTCGCCTCGTCGGGACAGGTCACGAGGCGAGGCGGCGCGCCCGATCTGCGCATCGCCCTCGAGGTCTTCGGGAACGGCGAGCCGGCCTGAGACATGACAGCGTTCGCCGACTCGCATATCTCCGGGGTGGATCTGTAGTTGCGTTCGAGCCTCAACACCGCTGTGCCGGGGAAACGGCGCGGGAAGTCGTGCATGCAGCCGACATCGGCCCCGCGGAACCCGTATATCGCCTGAGCGTCGTCCCCCACCGCAGTGATGGTGGCTCCCCGAGCCGCCAGGGCTGCGAGGATGTCGAGTTGCACCCGGTTGAGGTCCTGCGCCTCGTCGACGAGAACGTGACCGAATCCAGAGGGTGCCTCTCCGCCGGTTTCAAGCAAAGCAAGCCAGTACAGGAGGAGGTCGTCGAAGTCGAGTAGTCCCTGGTCCGCCTTGCGATCGCTGTAGGCCTCGAAGATGGCCCTGAGGGCGTCGACGTGCGGAGCGCACCACGGGAACCAATCGTCCAGCACGGCAACAAGCGGCCGTTGTGTGCTCACCATGCGCGTGTAGATGTCGGCGACGGTGGCGGGTCTCGGAAACCGACGGACGTCCTCACCGTGTCCGAGATCCGCCCTCACGATCCCGATGAGCTCAGCCACGTCCGCCGGATCGATGACGCTGAACCCTGCGGTCAGCCCCGCGACCTGAGCGCACCGGCGGAGCTCGGCCAGTGCCATCGAGTGGAATGTCCCTCCCCTGACTCTCCGGATCCCGTCCTGACCCGCAACACGCACTGCCCGGTCGAGGAGTTCCGCTGCCGCACGGCGCGTGAACGTGAGCAGGAGTATGTCCGCCACGTGGACGCCGGAGCCGACGAGCCTGGCGACACGTGACGCGAGCGCCCGCGTCTTGCCCGATCCCGCACCCGCCACGACGAGAACATGCCCTCCGCTTGCAGCGGCCACGGCAGCCTGGTCGGGATCGAGTGCCTCCACGGTGTCCGGAGCCGGTGTCGAACGCATGTTCGAGAACATAGCACGCGAGACGACCTTCCCCGATTCGCCCGCCCGGCCCGGCCCCGTGCAGCCTTGCAGGCGAGAAGGAGACGGTCTTGCCCGAAAGCACGCCGACACCGCGACCGCCGGAAGGAGACTGGCTCGGGACGCCTTACGTGCGCTTCGAGCGGCAAGGCAGCCTTGCCCGCGCCGTTG
>QWHP01000159.1 GCA_021404985.1 Actinobacteria bacterium ATB1 | reverse complement strand
CGAAGCCGCCGTTGCGCCACGCTTCGGCGCCCAGGACGACCGCGCGCCAGGCGAGTACGAGCGCAACCGCGATGGCCGCCGCCTGCAGTACGCGGACCGTGCGGCGGTTCGCATCGATGGCATCGGCGGGACTCATGGCGCGCCCGGCCGCTGGTCGAGGCGCGTGATCACCAGCCGGCCGTCGCGCCGCACGAGTTCCATGTCGACGCTCAGGCGCTCCTCGTGCTCGCGACCGTCGCGCAGGCCGGTGCGCACCGCGATCTCGCCTTTCGCCTGCGCGGTGTCGCCGACGCGCCGCCAGTTCATGCGGATCACCTGCATCCGCCGCCACTGCGAGCGGCGGAACAGGTCGTCGTACTCGCCGCGGATCGCCGCGCGTCCCTGATGCTGGTTCGCGCGCGCGTCGGCGTCGAACAGCAGCGCGAACGCGTCGGCGCGGCCGCGGTCGTAGGCGTCGACGAACGCTGCGAACAGCAACTCGATCTCGGCATTGGCGGGCGCGCGCAGCGAGGCCTCGGCGAGTGTCGCGGGCGGCGGAGCAGCCGGAGGAACACCCGCCGGGACGGAACCTGCGGCGGGGAGGGGCGTGGGACCGGAGGTCTCCGCCTGCCTCGACGCCGACACCTGTTCCAGAGGAACGAGCTGGGACGCCCCGGACCTCTCGTACTTGCGTTCGGGGGCCTCGGGAAGTGCAGGCTGCTCGGGCTTCTTCTGTGGTGGCGCGACCTTCATCTCGTCGAGGAGTCGCAACTGAGCCTCGAGGGCCGCCCGCATTCGATCGCGGTATTCCTTCTCGAAGCTCTTGAGCGCCTTTATGTACGCCTCCGCTGTGTCGCGTGCCGTGGATATCTCTCGGTCGAAGTCGCGGTAACGCTGCTGGATCTCGTCCTCGATCTCCGCTGCCTTGTTCGTGGCCTCGTCGACGTGAGACTGGCCTTCTCCCTCGGCTCGCGTGACGATCTCCTTGGCCCTGTTCTGGGCCATCATGATCAGCTCCTCGGCCGCACCGGCGCGGTCCTGACTCGTCTGCTCGAGAGAGGCGTAGTGACGGATCTGTTGGTCGAGCTGACGGACTCGGTCCTCGAATTGACCCAAAGACCGGGCTACCCGATCGAGGAAGGCGTCGACCTCCCCACGGCTGTAGCCCTTGCGGGCCTCGCTGAACACCACCGACTTCACTTCAGCGGCGGACAGCTCCATTTAATCCTCCTGGCTCGGCTCGTCGACTGCGCCGCGCTTCCCGCGGGCTTCGGTCGGAGGCCAGTGTATCCCGACATCGGACCTCCCTGAACCAAGTCGTGGTTCCCGCCGGTATCAGCGACACGGACTCAGCTGCAGATGATGGTGGTGAGCAGGAACACAGCCAGGAAGAGGATGAGGAAGGACAGGTCGAGGCCGACGTTCCCGAACTGCACGGGACGGATCGCACGCCGCAACGGGGCGAGAAGCGGTTCACTCAGCGAGTCGAGCCCCTTCTTGAGTTTGTAGACGGGGGAGTCGAACGTGAGCGGGAACCACGAGAGCACCGCTGTCAGCAGCAGGACGACCATGTAGGCGCGCAGCAGCCAGCAGACGACGATCATGACCGGGTGGCCTCGCTCCTCATACTCCGCTGAAGAGACCGTGCTCGCGCATCTTGCGACGTTCCTCGGCGGACACCTCCACGTTCACTGGAGTCACCAGGAAGACGTTCTCGGCGACCCGCTCCATCTTCGCCGAGAGCGCATAGGCGAGTCCTGACGCGAAATCCACGAGTCGCCTTCTGAGCTCCCGATCGACGTCCACGAGGTTGATGATGACCGGCACGTTTCTCTTCAACTGGTCGCCGATCTCCTTGGCGTCGTTGAAGTTGGTCGGGGCGACGAGGTGCAGCCGGTCCGCGGGCTCTGGAATGGCCCGGACGACAGCGCCCGACGGGAGGCCCTCGTCCGGGCCCAGCGTCTTGACACGAGGGGGCACATCGGAGAGGGAGGGCGCACTGATACCCGAGTCGTAGGAGGGCTCTTCTTCTGGATATGCGACATCGTCCACGTACTCGACCCGTTCCTCGTCGTCACCGAGACCGAGGAAGACCATGAACTTGCGCCACGCACTTGGCAAGGGGTCCCTCCGGCTGCCGCTGGAACAGATATCTTTCCAGCGTACCGGGGTTTACGTCAACGATGTGGGACTCCTGCCTGCCTCACTGCGGTTCAGAGACGCTCTCCGAGAAGCACCCGCCCGAGCCGGATGAGCGTCGCGCCGCAACGGATCGCCGCCTCGAAGTCGTCGCTCATACCCATCGAGAGGTCGGGAAGCGCCCCATCGGTGCCCTTCGCAAGCCGATCCCGTAACGACGCGAGCGCGTCGAAGCAGCGCTCGGCTCCCGTCGGATCGCCCGGAGCGGGGATCGTCATGAGACCCCTAACCTCGATGCCCGCATCGAGGCACGCGTCGAGAAGCCTGCCGGCCTCGTCCGGTGCCACCCCAGCCTTCGTGCTCTCCCCCGACATGTTGACCTGAAGGAGCACCGGGACCTGACCAGACCTCTTGGCGAAGGGCGCGACCAGCTCGAGCCGGTCGAAGGCATGGAACAGGGAGAAGTGCCCGCCGACATGGCGCACCTTGTTGGCTTGGAGCGTGCCGACGAGATGCCAGCGGACGCCGGTCAGATCGCGAAGCTCAGCCTGCTTGCGAAGTGCCTCCTGAACCCTGTTCTCGCCCAACGCGAGAACGGGGACGGCCACCTCCTCCGCGGCGGAGAGGAACGACCGGATCTCGTCGGGCCCCCGAGTCTTCGTCACGACGACCAGCCCCACCTCTGTGGCCTCCCTGCCACTCGTCTCGCATGCCCGGAGAATCCGCTCGCGAACCGACTCGGCCGCGCGCCGGTAGGACTCCTCCCGGGCTTTCGGGCCCGCCGGTCCGGAGGCGCTCATCCTCCGTGCCTCTCGACCCGGCAAACCACGAGCGCCTGTCTCTGCGGGTCGCCACGGCGATGGGAGAACCAACGGCGATCACACATGGTGCAGCCGAAGCCGACGGACTCACAACGCACACCGAATGCCCCGAGCTCGTGCCGGATCGCACCGCCGAGGTCTGCCCGGGCTCGACCACCCGATGTCTCCCCCCCCACCGATCGAGGGGCAACCCGCGCCATCGAGTCCGCGACATCCCGACCGACCTCGAAGCAACAGGGGCCGATGTGGGGTCCGACCACGGCGGTGAAGGTCCCCGCGTCGGCGCCGGTGACGTTTCGGAGCGAACGGGCTGCGCTGACCACTATCCCGGCCACGAGGCCACGCCAGCCGACGTGCACCACGGCGAAGGCGTTTTCCGCCACCAGGAGCAAAGGAGCGCAGTCCGCTGCAACCACACCGCACGCGATTCCCGTCTCCGCGCACACGAGCGCGTCCGTCCCGGGCAAGGGTTCGCCGCCCGGACCGCCGGCCTGCTCGCTGCCCGCTCGCGCGAGCCGGGCGCCGTGGACCTGCTCGCACCAGACCTGGCTGTCGACTCGGGCTCCCACGAGCGCGGCCGCCCAGTTCCGCGCCTCACTCACGTCCGCCGCGTCGCCGGCGTCGTAGGAGAAGTTCCGGTCCGGAGGTTCCCCGGTCCGGTCCGTGAAGACGGCGCGCACTCTTCCGTCGAGGACCAGGGTGCCGCCGTCCGTGCACCTCGACTCGAATGGTCTCACACGGAGGACGTTAGCGGCCCTCTCGACTCCGGGCTCAGCGGAGGAACGGTGGGACGTCGATGTCGTCGCCCTCGCCTTCGTCCGAACTGTCTTCCCGGAGGGAAGACAGCGAGATCGAACGCGACGAAGGCTTCTTGGGTGCGCCGATGCCCAGATCGTCACCGAGGTCCAGGTCCGATGCGAAGAGGTCGGACAGCTCGGACTCGTCGCGTCCGAAGCCGAGCTCCTCGCTGCGCACGCGTCTGTCGGACTCGAACCCGGCGGCGATCACGGTGATCCGCACCTCGTCGCCGAGGTTGTCGTCGATGACGGTACCGAAGATGATGTTGGCGTCGCGGTGTGCCGCCTCACCGATGATCCCGGCTGCCTCGTTCACCTCGAACAGGGTCAGGTTCGAGCCCCCTGCGATCGTGAGCAGGATTCCGCGTGCACCGTTGATCGCGCTCTCGAGCAGCGGGCTGCTGATGGCTGCGCGTGCCGCCTTGGCTGCGCGCTCGTCGCCCTGGGCGCTGCCTATGCCCATCAGGGCGGAGCCCGCCTCGTGCATGACGGTCTTGACGTCGGCGAAGTCGGTGTTGATGAGGCCCGGGGTCGTGATGAGGTCCGTGATCCCCTGGACGCCCTGGGCAAGGACCTCGTCGGCCATCCGGAACGCGTCGAGCATCGAGGTCTTGGCGTCGGACACCTCGAGAAGCCGGTCGTTGGGAATGACGATGATCGTGTCGACCTGCTCCTTGAGACCGGTGATGCCCTCCTCGGCCTGCTGCGCGCGCCTGCGCCCCTCGAAGCTGAAGGGGCGGGTGACGACCCCGATCGTGAGGGCCCCGATCGACTTGGCTATCTCGGCGACCACAGGGGCTCCGCCCGTACCGGTCCCGCCGCCCTCTCCGGCGGTGATGAACACCATGTCGGACCCGCGAAGGACCTCCTCGATCTCCTCACGGTGCTCTTCTGCCGCCTGCCGGCCGACCTCGGGGTCTGCCCCCGAGCCGAGCCCGCGTGTCAGCTCGCGACCGATGTCGAGCTTGATGTCGGCGTCGCTCATCAGCAGGGCCTGGGCGTCGGTGTTCACTGCGACGAACTCGACCCCCCTCAAACCCTCGTCGATCATCCGATTGACGGCGTTGGTACCACCACCGCCTATCCCTACGACCTTTATCACGGCCAAGTAATTCTGCGGAGTCCCGTTCACGGTTCCTTCCTCCTGGCCCTCCCTCGACCTCGTTCCGGTCCTCTCTCAGACTCGTTAGCCCTCCTGACCTGCTCAATTGGGCTGAGTCTCCACCTTTACTAGAGAGTTACTTGACCTTCGGTTCTCGGGAGAGTAGAGTGCCTAAGCGTCAGCTATTGGTTCAGGCTACAGCCTGGCCCATAACAGTAGGGGCTTTCCGCGTGCAGGTCAAGCATCGACCTGTCTGTTCGCGCGTGTACTGCGACTCTCTGTGATCCATCGCGGACGGGGCTCAGTCAACTCGGGGGCACCTCGGACACCGGCAGCACGGCCGGCGACGTTGCCGAGGAGACGTCGATCCTCGAGACCTTCACGCCCCTCCTCGCAAGATCCTCGAGCAGGGCGACGAGGACTGCCCCTTTGCGCTCGACTTCCTCGGGCGGTCCGAACGCCACCTCGACACCGTCCCGGAGGACGGCGACCAGCCGGCTCTCCTCCAAGGAGAGCCCGACAACGAGTGGGACGATCTCGGCGGGAAGCCGCCGCACCGCGGCTATCAGGGCCAAGCCACCCTTGTCGTTCCAGCGGCCACCAGGCTCGGGTAGCACTCTTGTGCCCCGGATCCGGATGAAGGATCCCACGTCGGCCTCCGGTGTGAGATTTTCGAGCACGACCCCCTCCTCGTCGACGAGTGCCAAGGCACCGGCGGATTCCACCACGGCAACGGGTCGACGCTCGACGACAGCGATCCTGACGGTCCAGGGAAGTCGCCGCGTGACCTCGGCCCTCCCCACCCAGGGAAGAGTCTCGACGCTCGCCGCGATTCGCGAAACCGGGATCTCGGCGAGAGTTACGTCACGGGGCACTCCGGCGGCTGCGAGCACCGACTCGCCGGTCTCGTGCTCCGCACCGACGACCTCGACGTGACGCACCCGGAGCATCGGGGTCCAGAAGATCACGGCGATCAGGCCCGCCCCGACGAGGAGGCCACCGAGCACCGTAACGAGATGCTGGCGGCGTGACTGCGTCATTTCTCGGGCGATGTCCTCACGGCGCGCCAGGATTCTCTTGTGGATCGCAGTCTCGGCCCGCTGTCTTGCCCTGACCTCGGTGGTCTCCTCGTCGGGGCTCTCGCCTGCTTCTCCGTCGAACAGATCGACGTCGGGCAGCTCGATGACGTCCGCGCCGCTCACCGGTCCAGCTCCTCGAACTCGCCCACAAGCCTGACCTCGGTCTCGAGCGTGATTCCGTGTTCGGCCCGAACACGGTCTCTCACCTCGCAGATCACGCCGAAGACGTCCGAGGCTTTCGCCCAGGGCTCTGCCATGACGAAGTTGGCGTGCTTGGGGGAGACGAATGCGCCGCCGACCCTGATCCCCTTGCAACCGGCGGAGTCGATCAGCCGGCCCGCCGAGCCACCTCGGGGGTTCTTGAACACGCTGCCCGCGCTCTGCCCGGCCGGCTGGTTCTCCTTCCGCCATCGGACTATGTCCGCCATCGAGGCCTCGATCTCCGTCCGGTCCCCGCTCTCGAGCTCGAACTCTGCCCATACGACGATCTCGTCCGGTGCGAGGCCGGTCGTCCGATAACTCATGCCGAGGCTCTGCGCCGTGCGCTCGGTCACACCGGCGACGCTCGCCGACAGGTCGACTACCCCCGCATGAGTCAGGACGTTCGTGATCTCCGAGCCGTGCCCACCGGCGTTCATACGGACAGCTCCCCCGACGGAGGCGGGTATCCCCACCCCGAACTCGAGGCCCGTCAGCCCATGACGCCCTACGGAACGTGCGAGGAACGGAAGAGGCGTGGCCCCACCTGCCCGTACGGTCGTGCCTTCGTACTCGATCCAGTTGAAACCCGCTCCGAGGCGCAAGGCGACACCGTGGAAGCCGAGATCCG
>QWHP01000158.1 GCA_021404985.1 Actinobacteria bacterium ATB1 | reverse complement strand
CGTGGCGCTCGCCGTGGCCCCGCGGGTCGCCACGCGGCCCGCGCCGCGCGCCCGCCGCGCTGGAGACCGACACACGAGGAAGGATCGAACTCCACCTCGGCGGCTAACCCGTCGACTGTCATGCAGGTGCCGGCGAGGTCGGCGGCGGTCGGCGGCGGCTGGCAGCGAAAGAGAGGAAAGCTGCGGCGCCGCGCCAGTTCCGGCCCCGTAGTCGTCGTCGACAATCCGGGACCACTTCACGCCCCGGTGCGAGGGTCATGGCGCGGACACCGTCCGCGCCCCTCGCGGCCCGCATGCCGGGGCTTCACTTCGCGCCCGTGCCGGGCCAGTAGGCCGGCGCGCTCAGCTGGCTCATGGCCTGGAGCACGCAGACACCGCTCCATAACGTTACGTCAGACGTCATGGCTACCTCGCGGCATCGAGGGCGGGCTGTGGAGGACGTACTTCAGAAAGTACGCGATTTGGCCGAACGGACCTGCAACGAAGACGACTACAGCCCAGAGGGTCTTCGTCTCTTTCGAGAGGGCCAGATTTCGAGCGATCAGCCACTCGTAGTAAGCCAGAACGAGAGTCGAGAACGCGAGCACGAACGCACTTGTGCGGGTCACAATGTCGAAGGACATCCACTTCTCGTCAGACCCGAATACAAGCAGGACTACGAAGGCAACGGGCACGGCCGTCGCTATGAGGAGGCTCAGACGGCCAAGCATGGAAACTGGACGACCGGTCATCGCTCCACCCTTTCGAACTGGCAAGAAGTCCGAGCCCATCCGCCCTTCCACGACAGGCTGACTCCGAAATTGACCGTGATGCCGCCGGTGGTGCCGCACTCACCATAGTCGATTGCCAACGGCCCCCAGCTCAACGTCGCCCCCTTCGTTGGACTTGCGAAGAGGTCCTGCGAATTACAGCCACATGCTCCGGTCTTGAATGGGGTGGAGCCGCCAAACCCGAGCCCACCCCCGATGTAGAGTCCTTCCAGTCTGCACTTCGACTTGAGTCGAACAGTCTTCGGGCTGTCCAGGCATGTCGCCGTACCCCATGCGATCGACCGTCCCTCGATCACTGCGATCGTGGCAACAGGAAGCAGATTCAGCGCCCACTTCCCAGAAGGGCACTCGTCGCACGCCGCGCATAGCCCAAGAACATCCGACTTCACAGTCGGAGCAGCTTCGGCATAGGAATAGAGGTTGCCGGGAGCCTGTCCTCCGACCGCACGTGTAGTGGCCTGCAGCCCGATCGGGTCCGGCTGGGAGTAGATTCCCCACGCCGGCAGGTACCATCGGAAGATGTTGTAGTACCT
This sequence comes from Actinobacteria bacterium ATB1, assembly GCA_021404985.1. Classification (GTDB taxonomy): domain Bacteria; phylum Actinomycetota; class Acidimicrobiia; order UBA2766; family UBA2766; genus QWHP01. Next base: position 11,420 of record QWHP01000158.1, on the reverse strand, counting down.
CCCCCGGAGTGGGGTGGTCCCGTCCTCCTGCTCCTGCCCCGGGTACCGAAGGATCCGGCGGGGGGGCATCCCCCTTTCGTAGAGCGGTACATAGAGGCGGCCATAAGGTTCGAGCTGCAGGTGGAAGGCCATCAGGCCCGACGAGCTGGTGCCGACGACGGGCGTCCCGAGGGTGTCCGTGGCATACCACTCCGTAGTCCCTCCGCCGAAGGCGACGTGCGCCACGGGCGTCTCACCGAACCAGATGTAGTCATCGACCGGCGTGGGGGTCTCGGACGTGGAGTTCGTCTCCGAGAGCAGACGCATCTCGGGCGTGTAGAAGAAGTGCCGGTAGAGCGCCGGCGGGCCCGACACAACCCGCGTGCGCCGCAGCCCGGTGCCGTCATAGGAGTAGCTTGGGCCCGGCATGACCTTCGCGAGGTGATTCCGCGTCGAGTAGCCGAGGGTCAGCGAGCCGATCTCCGTGGTGTTTCCAGCGGCGTCGTACGCGACCGAGGTCGGGGTTCCGTCTTCCGTCACCGACGTCAGGAGGGGTGTCGTGCCGGCGTACGCGAAGGTGGCCGTTCGGGATGCGCCGAGCCGCAGGGTCAGCATGTTCCCCATGGCGTCGTAAGTGTAGCCGTTTGTCGAGTCGTTTCCCCAGAGGTTCGGGGCTTTGGCGGTCGTCAGCCGGTTCAGATCGTCGTAGGCGAAGGTGCGGGCTCCGAACCCGCTCACGCTCTCCGTGATCGAGGTCGTGTTGCCCGCCGCGTCCGGCGTAAGCGTCTGGTCGAAGAGGACGGGGCCGGACGGCGTCCGCTCGAGCTTGTTTCCGATGGGCCGATAGGACGCGTCGTAGGTGATGGTCTGAAGCGTGCCGTTCGACATCTGAAGCGTCCGCCGGGGGCCGAAGGGAGCGTAGGTCGCCGAGTCAACGTAGGGCTGGGCGGCAGGCGCCGAGGCGGCCGCAGATAGCGGCCGGTCCGCGAAGTCGTAGGTGGTTTCGACCACTCGGCCCGACGGGAACGTAACGCGCGTGCGGTTGCCGTTGGCGTCGTAGCCGTACCCCTGAAGATAGGGGTTGTAGGAAACGCTCCTGTTCTCCTGCCGGAGGAGCCCTCGGCGCTCGTAGAGGTAGAGGACTGAGCCGGTCGGGTCGGTCATGGTGTTCAGACGTCCGCGCCCGTAGCCCTCCTTGTCGTCGTACGTGTACGTCACGATCTCCGTCGTGGAGCCGGACCGCGTCGACGTGCTCGAAGTGATTCGCCCCGCGGCATCGTAGGTCCGCGTCGTCGTAGCGCTAGTAGCGTCGGTAGAGGTCAGCAGGTTGCCGCCCAGGTCGTAGGTGTAGGTCGTCGTGCCGGTGACCGGACTGACCTGCTGGCGGAGGCGGCCGAAGTCGTCGAAGGCGTACGTCGTGGAGTTTGTATTCGGATCCGTGACGCCCGTGAGGTTGTCGTGGGCGTCATAGGAGTAGCTGGTAAGGAGTGCCGCCCCGCCGACAATGGGCTGCAGCTGCGTGACGGACGTGAGCCGGTGTCGTTCATCGTACCCGTAGATGACGTTCGGATCGACGTGGCGCTCGTCGCGGACCTTCCAGAGGAGCCCGTCGGTGTCATACGTGTACGAGAGGCTCGATGCATCGGGGTGGGTCACCTGCCAGAGCCGTGCCTTCGTGTCGTACACGAAGCTCTCCGTTCGCGCCGTGGTCCAGGACGCGCAGGGGGATGCCGGGACGTCGCAGCTCTGGGCGTTCTCTGTGATCGTGTGCCCCATGTCGTCCAGGACGTACTGGAGCCTCTCGACCTGGTTGGAGGAGAAGTCGAGGCGAGTGGTGGTGAGGAGCCGGCTGGTGCCGTCCTCGTATCCATAGGAGATGACGTTGCCGCGGGGGAGAGTCGTCGACGTGAGGCGGTCCCGCCCGTCGAAGGCGTACATCGTGACGTAGTCAGGCGGCTCAGTCGGGTCGTCCACAGGCTTGCGTGAGATGTGGTTCGTCACCCTACCTTGCCCATCGGTCACGAGATCAGTCTGGACGCTGTTGGGGTCGACGGTATGACGGGCTGTGCCGAAGTCGTCGTAGTCGTCGAAGGTGGTGACGTTGCCGGCGGGGTCCGTAACGCGGAAGAGCCGCCCCCGGCGCGGAAGCGTGTCGCCCGTGGCGTAGGACTCGTAGTTCGTTACGTCCACGACGTCGGTCCTCGGGCCGTCCACCGAGAGGAGCCGGTGGGCCGCGTCGAAGGTGGTCGTGGAGGTGTACGTCGTCGGCGAGACGTCGGCGGGGTCGAGGTACCCGGACTCGACCCGGGTCAGTACGGTCTCTCCGCCGCTCCAGCTCCACGTGGTCGACCTCGTGGCCGGCGAGGCCTTGACGACCGAGGGGAGGATCTCCTTGGTCCGGAAGCGGGGCCAGGACGCATAGGTGTACTCGTAGGTCGTCGTTCGCGCGCGCCCGGTCCCGAAAGCCTCGGTCGCCGTCAGGACGTTTCCGTTGCCGTCGTAGGTGTAGGTCGTGACGTGGCCGGCACCATCGGTCTTCGAGAGAAGGCGATTGTCTGCGGCGTAGGTCATGAGCTGCGTATCGCCGTCCGCTGCGCCGCAAGTGGCGCACGGCCCGTCGACCTGGAGCGGCAGGTACCGGCCCCCCTGGTAGGTCAGGGTGAAGACCGACGTCTGGCTCGTGGTCGGCGTGAGGTAGTGCCGGACCTGACTCTGGCCGGAGATCGGCACGTCGTACTCGACGGTGACGAGATCCTTGCTCCCCTGGGCGAACGAGCTGAGGCCGCGGTTGGGGGCGGCGGTCTCGTACGTGTGCCCCTCTAAGAGGGCGGACACCTCGTCCCGGACGGCGGTCAGGAGGCGAACGGTTCCTCCCGCGTCGGCCTGGTACTCGAGCGTCCGCCAGGCTGTGCCTCCCGTGTGGATCGGGTCGTAGATCCTCTCGAGACGGGCAGGGTTCCCGGCGTATTCGAAGCGCCAGAGGCCGGTCGAGGGGAGCGAGATCTGCGTCAGCAGTCCAGATGTGTAGGAGAGCGTCAGCTGGCGTCCAACCGAGTCTGTGATCGTCGTGAGATCCGATCCGGTGTATGTAGCTGTGAGAGCGTTGCCCCACCGGTCGGTCGTGGACTTCCAGCGGCCTGTGGCCGCGTCGAACGCGGTGACCGTCCCGTCGAGGTCGGTCAGGAGGTACTCGCCGCCGACGAGCGTGACCGTACCGCGCAGCTCGCCCGGACGTGAGGCGTTCCAGACGCCGCCGCTCTGGGTGTACTCGTGCTCTTCCCCTTCGGCCGTGAGGTGGAAGAGCCTGTTCGTCGACGGGATGGGCTTGAGGACCTGAGCGAAGGGGTGGATCCAGCCGACCCCGGCGGGGCTGGGCACGAGAGACGGGTAGATCGGCTGCGAGCTGTGGTAGCTGAGGCTGAAACTCAGCGAGAGCGGGGACTGAGCCAGGGTGAAGAGCGGGAGGCCCATCGAGACGTCGCCGGAGCCGACGTTGATCGGCTTGCCCACGCCCGGCGCCGGCGCGCCCCCCCCGCCGTCGGCCGGGCACTTCCCGCGGTCCGGCGGGGGGCAGATCGTCGGAGCCGTCAGGAGCTGAGGACCCGCGTAGTCGACCTTGGGAGCCCCGGTCGTGGGGTACTTGATGGCAGCGTCGAAGGTGCCCGACCCTCCGCACGTCACATCGATCCCCGTGTCCCATGTCCCCTTCTCGTAGTAGACGAACGCCCTCCGTAGCGGGTAGCCGCCGGAATCTATGAGGGTGAGGCGGGGGCCGTTGAAGAGCGTCTCGATGTCGTTGACGCACGTGTACATCGACGGCCAGTCGCCCGTGTCGAGGCAGTAGAGGTTCGGGGCCTCGTAGTCGACGAGGATCCGAGTCCCGGCCAATCGCAGCGTCACGGTCGGGTCCGGACCGCCAGACGGCGGAGCCGAGCAGCTTCCGCAGTTCGGGCGGGTCCCGGTCGGGAAGGTCCCGGGGTGGCAGGCGGATAGCGAGCTCTCGAGGGCTCTCCGCGCCTGCCTCGTGTGGCCTGGCGCGGCGGTGTCCGGATCCGTCCAGCTGGTGGGCCCCGAGGCGTCCGGGAAGCACTGGTTCGGCTGCACTTCCGGGTTGCAGCCGCAAGCCGACGGCGGCAGGGTGCATCCACCTTCAGGGAGGCCGCCGTTCGGGCACTGGGCCCGCACCTGGCTCGACGCGGTCGCGACGAGCAGCATAGCGACCGGCGAGACGATACGTAGCAGCAGTTGCCACAGCGGGGTGCTCCTTCCAGAGAAAGCACGGATCGCGGATTTCGACATAGACCCTCCTGTCGTGTCCGACCGCACCTCGCACTTCGGCCCGAAGCGCGGCATAGGTCACCTCTGGCTGTTCACGCCAGAGATCCCAGCGAAGAAGTTTCTCCGGCGGTGAGTCGAGTTCAATCTGGGGACGGCGAGATGGCCTCGTCAAGGCCGTGGCCGAAAGTGGTAAGTCCGTCCCGGTCGCTGTGCCTGCAAGTCCCGACACAGCGCAGGAGGAGGCCGCGTACAACCCCAGGACGCTCGCCGAGGACTGAGAGTGAGAAGCGCGTCAACGCAGCAGCCGACGACAGGCCGAGGCAAGGTGCCGCCTTTGCCACGGGCGTGCCGCTTGCAAGGAGACGAAGGAGCCACGAGGCCCGGATGAGCCGAGCGGTCGCTCCCGGCGAGGCGCCGTTGACCCGATAGCGCCGGCGAAACGTGCGCACGGAGCAGCCCACGCTTCGGGCGGCGCTGGCGACGCCATGCCTTGCGAGGGTCGTCCACGGTTCGGGCGAGCGAGTTCTCAACGCCTCGGCGTCTTCGCTGGGCGGCGAAGAAGCGCCCGGAGAAACGGGGGGGCGAGGCAGCTGCAGGGGCCGGAACGGGCAGAGCCGACACAGCCGCCTCACGGTATCGTCACGGCAGGCACTGGCGGAACGCATGGTGGTACTCCGAGGAGGAAACCCTGCCGACGGTGAGTGCGCTAGGCTCGAGACTCAGACACTTCGAAGGACCTGTCGAAGATTCGGTCTCGGCAGCCGTGGTTCGTGAAGCCGCTTCTCCTTGTCAGCTGGCTTCGTCCCGGAGGCGGAGGCCGGCCGGCCTGGCCGAGATCCGCTGGCTCCGTCCCTTTCGGCAGATTCATCATTCATGGAGTGATACGAACCCGGAGTTCCTTTCGCTTGACTGCAGCGACCCCATTGCTGAACGCTGGCGGCGAAGCCGGATACGCGTAGTAGCCCAGCGTGTCGCGCGATCACTGGCCGAGCGGCGGACGATGCCAGGGGCAGCGGCGAGAGACCCTCCGCGAGATCGCAACACGCGAGGGGGTGACTCCTGCCTCTGTCTTGACCGCGCTTCGAAGGGCCGGCGTGCAGATGCGCCGTGCGTGCCGACCCTCGGGTCCACGCCCGATCCCTTACCTCGCCCAGGCCGTGCGGCTACGAAGGAAGGGTCTCACGCTCGTCCAGATCGGGGCCATCGTGGGACGTACCGCCGAGGCCGTGAGACAGGCGCTCTTGAGAGCCCAGCCCAGCGGACCCAGCCCGGCCGGCATACGAGGGCCTGCTGGCGCACTCGGCGACACCCCCAAGAGAAGGCGGACCTGAACGCGAAGGCAGGCTCATCGCATGCTCCCGGTCCTCTCTGAGGCGCTCCGTCAGGGACGAGAGGCCTATCGCGAGTTCGGCCGCGGTGCCCTGCTCGTCCTGGACGCTGAGGAGGAGCCCACCTACGGGGCAGCAGAAGACCTCATCGAGCGGCTCTCGAAGGAACCGGACGCGAAGTCGCTCCTCGCGTCGGTGATCTACGCTACGGGCTCGTATGACCCGCTGAAGGAAGCCGTCACCGTGACGGTGTTCCAGGACAGCTTCCTCGTCCACATCATCCGGGCAAACGGCGCGGAACTGGTCGGGGGCGTTGGTTTCGTGGCCCTGCAGTGAGGGAGCGGACGGTAGCGGGCGTTCTCGCTTCTTACCGTTCCAGGCCGATCGCCTTGAACTCCGCTTCGGTCGGGAAGCTATCGACAAAGTACCGAGGTGGGTACATGTCCTCCCGCCTCATGCGATGACCGACCACATCCACTACCTTCTGCCAGGCCCCGAACCCAAGCATTCCCTTCTCCTGGCCCCTGTCCGCATCGCAGAAGAAGAACCTGTCGGTCACGGGAAGAAGCGTTATGACGTCCTTCGTCAAGCTGAGAGGGCGGATATCACCTTCGTCGTCTTGTTCTGGCCAGCGCCGTACTTGGCTACGAGGCCTTCTTGTCCGGCGGCGCAGGCCCCGCCCACCGGCTACTTGACCGACTTAGAAAAGGACAACGCAACCGGGGGAAGATCGACTGCCCACCATTCGTACCCCTCAGGACGCGCACGCTCCGGATACAGCCAGACAAGACTATAGATGAGCCTCTGCATCAGATCGTCAACAGTCGCAACAATCCGCTCGTGACTGGCCAGCCGCCCTGGCAGAAAGACTGAAATGGGGTAGATTGACTGTCGCCGACGTCGGGGCAGGTCACGCTCTACTGACACCGCAGCCGCGCCCTGATGGAAGAGCACATCCAGCTCGCGCGCCCATTCGGCTAGCTCCACGTTCTTTACGCCATGCGGGGGTACCCACGGAATCGATAGAAACACCAGCGGGAAGGGCCGGAAGTATGCAAGCAAGTCGTCGGCGTTCTGAATGCTGGGGCTTCTATCACAGTCCCAGCGCGAGCCGCTGTGCAGCGCCCACAGCTCCTTCACAAGCAGGTCGCGTACCGCGCCATCCGGAGTCGCCAGGAGCCGATTCCACACGAGACCCTCGAGTTGCTCTCGACGCCGAAACGATCGTCCGTAGTTTCGCTCGAGGCAGAATAGCAGGGCTGCCTCGTGTGCCTCGTTGGGAATACCTGGTAGCACCGCGCGGCATTTGTCCAAGAGGCTCTTCAGACCTGGCGTAAGGTCGAGGCCGAGCATGGTCGCTCCGGATACCAACCGATACTCGCGTAGCAGGGCCTCTCGGGCCTTCTCGCATTCCTCAAACAGCACAGCCGCGGCAGCCGCCGCATCGTCAAGTGACTCAACAGCAATGCCCCTTCGCCAAACCTCTACAAATGGACGACCCACCGCAACATCGTGCACGAGCGCAACGGGGATTCGAAAGCCTGTCCTTGTGCCAATCTCATAAAGGTAGTGAAACAGCTCGTCGTCTGTGACGTAGACGAGCTGTCTCAGGAGCGCGCCTATCTGTTCCTGCGACGGCTCACCGCCGTCCGGCGCGAGTTCCCAGGAACAGAGCCAAATGAGGGCATGAACGAGCATCTCGTCGAGCGAGCGCTTCTCGGGCGCCTCGTACACATCTCGGTATAGGCCGCCTCTGAACGACAGGAACTCCTCAACGGTCGTCTCCTGGGAGGCCGGCCAGTGCACCCGTGCCACCTTGCACTGCTCCAGGTGCATCTCTTCGCCCATCTCCATGCGCGGTAGGGCCAATTGCGACCACGCGATGCGGGCGCCTTTCACGAGGTCATCGATATCTCGCTCGCGAAATGGAGGCACCCGGCGCAGGGCATGCGAATCGCGCAGCACATAGTCGATTCGGTCGCTGTCTATCTGTGAATCCACGAGCTCCCGCAACCAGTACCGGGCAGGTGCGACCCGCGCGAGCTCTGGAGCGGATGTGAGAAGTCTGAGGAAGCGGACGATTGAGAGGGCAAATGCTTCCGGCGTCTGGTGGCTTGCCTTATGGGTTGGGAGTGCCTTCCAAGGGCCGCTTCCCGTCGTGCGGGCCACGAAGAGCACGAGATCCCACAGGTCGCCGGTCTTCCGTGCCGCCTCGACTATTTCGGCGTTCAGCAGGGCCTTGTCGATCCGCGTTTGTCCTTCGTCGGAGAGCACGACATCACCAATACGGTCGAGAGAATGTCCGAAGGGACCATGGTATGAGTCGTGCAGGAATGCAAAGAGCAGCGTGGCGACCGCCTCGGCGGGTTCAGGTAGAAGAGCGTCGTCGGACGCCGTGAGGCAGAAGGACTGCATCATGGTTGCACACACATCGAGTGTTCCGAGGAGATGTGCAAGTCTATTGTGGGTCGCTTCGAGATTAAGTCCGATGTTCGTTGTGGAGAGCTGCTTGATGTAGTTGAGCCGAGCGAAGAAGGGCAGCGCGGCGAGCTGGCGTATTGCATCCCATGGTCCATCACCATGCGGAGAGAAGAACGAATGGTACCGGACCCTTGGCGCCACGCCACCTGCATTGGCTTGGGTGATCGGCACGACAGCATCATAGGGTGGTTGCCAAGTGTCAGGCTCGAAGGGCGACACGGACCGCCATACCGCTGCGTACCTATCTAGGACGACGTCTGCGTCAGGCAGAGCGGATGGGCAGGAGTGTCGAGCTGGGCGAAGCGAGCCATAGTGGCACAACGCGGCACCGAGCCGCGGGACCTGGCGAGTGCTCAACGGTCCCCCTCTCCTAGGTAACTGTTCGGGATTGCGCTAGAACGACTGCGACGGGGTCTGCATTATGAAGGCGGAGGGGCGCGAGGAGTGCACGGATGCTCTCGACTCGCTGCGTGTCAGCGGCGGCCAGAGCGTTCTCAAGCGCCACATAGTCAAGCTGCGCTCGAACTCGCGAGGCGAGCATCCGAATGAACGGGCGTTTCGCGAGGCGAAGAGGCTGTAGAAGGATGAAGAACAGTGCAAGAGCGACGCCGAGGGAATCACGCGCAGCAGAGAGTTTGGGATGGTCCGTTTCCAGGCCGCGTCCGGCTAGCCTGTCGAGCGAGAGCAGGAAGCCGACCACGACGGAGGCGTGTGCCGGGAGAAGAGCCAGCGCCCGTATTGCGAAGTCGAGTGCCCGAACCAGGCGAGGTGTCGGTTCAGACACGCGCGCGTTGGTTGTGTGATTCGTCAGTCAGTTCGGACAACAGCGGCTGCACTGAGTTGGGGAGCGCGAGGGCACTAGCATACAGAGTGCCCCCTGGGGTGACTTCGAGATCCCCGGATGGCAGCGGGCGGAGGTAACCGTCGGCGACCAGTCCGGCGAGATCGTCCACAAACTCAGGTGCGGGGGCATCCAAGTTTTCGACGGCGTACGGGTAGAAGCGATAGGTGCCGCCGTCGCGAACATACTGCGCTATGCGGGACCACACCTCGAAGGGATTCGCGCGTCGACCATTGAGTCCCTGATATCGCGCAAGCAGCCCTAGAAGAGTCTCCGCGGAGCCGAACGTCGTGAGAGCCATAGTAGCCGCCTTACTCGAACCCGATACGCCGGGTCTCGGTATGGAGGCCAACCGGGGGCGAGCCCCGGAAGGCCGGATCAATCCCTTTGCGCCGCCCGTCAGGACGGCCACTGCTCAGATCAATGCAATCACATTCTCGGCACGACGAGGGACGAAAGCAAGTCAATTGAAGGAGTGTCCGCCGAGGGTCTTCGACCGCCGCTGGAGGCCCCTTGGTGCACTAAGTGATACATGGCACAAGGGTTATTGCGGGCGGTCGCGCCGCGTCCGTGTCGCGTGGATGCCCTGCCGGACCTGGTGTGAAGCCCTGCTAGACAGCGAGACCAGTCCGCCCAGCGAATCGAGCTCGGACGACTGGAGCTCGATCGTCAGCCGCCGCATGCTTCGCCGCGCTCGACCTCAATGCGGAGCCCGAGCTCGTCCGCCGCTCTCCTGATCTCGTGTTCGAGCACGTGATCGGTGGAGATGTGCCTCTCCCTGGCGAGTGCCTTGAGCAGCTCTCGCGCCTCCGCCGAGAGGACAACCATCATCGGTGTGGCCGTGGGGGTCGGTCGCTTCACGTCAGAGCCCATTCGTCTGCCCCGGGTTGATCGCCCCTGGTGTCTGGGCGAGGCTGTTCACGTTGTCCGTCGTGTAGTTCCAGGTGGCTCCGGTGGCCGCCGGCAGGTTGTCCGTGTTCTTTCCCATCGAGGTCGAGGTCGTGTCGATCGTCGCGTAAGTCGAGCCCGTCGACCCGTAGATCGCCTTGAAGCCGGCGTTCGTCGCGGAGCCGCCGTCGGTCCCCCCGCTCTGGACGTACGCGTACTTGTCGATGATCAGATCCACCCCGTCGTCATAGGTGCCGTTCGCGTTCTGGTCGTAGGCGACGAGGATCCCGTCCGCCTCGTTCACGTTGGCGTTCTGAATCGCGTTCGAGGCTGGCCACCCGGTCGAGTAGAGGGCGTTGTAGGGCTGCGGGGTGTAGTTCACCAGGCCCGCGGGACCCAGGACGAGAATGCTCTTCGTACCGCCCGTGAGGGGAGTCGCCGGGAAGGACTGACCGGTGAGGTCATGCGCCCGGTAGCCCGCGACCGTGAAGGCCGAGCTGCCGTTGTGGAAGACGGCGAGGATGTTCGTCAGGGACGTCCCCGCCGGGGCTACCAGCTCCAGGAACTCCGCCGTGTCCGTGCTGGCCTGGTCCGCGTCCACCTCGTTGATCCGGATCAGGAGCTGATTCACCGAGGGGCCAGTGCCGCCGGGGCCGAAGTAGCCGTTCACGTCGAAGAGCGTGTGGGCGGTGCCGGTGCTTCCGTTCTCGACGTTGATCGTCCCCGACCCGTCGGAGGCCAGGCCGAGGATCAGGTTGTTCGCCCGGGTCTGACCCGGCGAGAAGTTGATCGTGCTCGACCCCGGGGGGAGCGAGTCGCCCGGGAAGAGCCGCAGGAAGCCGGGGGCCGTCGGCTGGGTGACCGTGATGTTCCCGGAGACGGAGATCGCCGAGGGGGGGATCGAGCAGGTCCCCGGCAGGGTGAAGGAGCGGACCTGGCCCGGGGACAGGAAGGGGCCCCCGAGGGGGCCATCCGGGTCCCGGGTGTCGAAGACCGGGCACGGGGTCAGGGTGAAGTAGGAGGTCGAGACGACGCACCCGGTGTCCACCTGGACCTGGGCCGACCCTACGGCCGAGCAGCTCTCCGGGTACTGGATCGTGACCCCGACGTCGACGGTCCCGGACGCTCCCGACCCGAACGTGAGGAAGCGGGTCCCCTGGCCGGACTGGATCGTGCCGTTCGTGACCGTCCAGGCGTAGGTGGCGCCCGTCCCGGCATCGGGGACGGAGGCCACACCCACCGACGTCGGGCAGAGGCTCGGAGGGGCGCTGATGGTCACGGAGGGGTTCCGGACGACGACGGCGGTCGTCGCCGGGATGGAGGGACAGCCGGCGTCGATCGCGACGACGCTGTAGGTCCCGGCCTGGTTCGGCTGGACGTTCGTGATGCTCGGGTTCTGGTCCGTGGAGCTGAAACCGAGGGGCCCGGTCCAGGAGTACGTGGCCCCGGCGACCGTCGAGGCGGTCAGGTTGAGCGTTGCTCCCGGGCAGAGGGGACCGTTGTTTCCGGCGACGGGAGAGGCGGGCGCGGTGCAGCCGGTCAGGTTGTAGGTGATCCACATCGGGGCGGACCAGAAGTCGTGGCCGTCGGCCTGGACCCCGCGGACGTAGTAGTAGTAGGTGCCG
>QWHP01000157.1 GCA_021404985.1 Actinobacteria bacterium ATB1 | reverse complement strand
AGGTTCATGGTCCGCTGGTAGAGGTCCGAGTGATACGCCTTGTTGGCACCCATGCCCATGATGATGCGCGTGCGGCCGGCGGCGATCTTGCGGGCGAGCATGCGGAGCGTCTCTGGATGGGTGCCGGCGACCGCCTCCACGCGCTCGGGTGTGTACTCCTCGAGGAGGGCGCGGAGGCGGGTCATGAGCGGAGTCACCCTGACCTCGGTTCCGTCGTGGATGCCGACGGAGATCTCGCCTTCGAGGGCGGGCGCATAGTCGCAGAGGAGGTTCTCCCGGCTCGCCGGGACGACTCCCCGGGCGGGATCGAGGTGGTGGAACTGGTCGTCCCGGCCGTCGGGTGTCAGGTCGCTCTCCCGCAGGAAGCGTCCGGTGTCGGTCCGCACGAGCAGGGACAGGTCGGTCTGCGTGCGGACGAAGTCCTCGTCTACGAGGCCCTCCTCGACGATCACCTGGCACATGGCGAGGGCGACCGCGGGGTCGCTGCCCCACTCCACGGGAACGTGGTAGTCGACGTGAAGGTGGCTCGGGCTCACGTCGGGTGAGAAGAGGACGAGCTCGGTTCCGTGGTAGCGAGCCTCGCAGTAGAAGTGGTACCAGGGGATGACGGTGTAGGTGGGGTTCGTGTGCCAGAAGATGATCGTGTCGGAGTCGAAGAACTCCCCCTCTCCGACGAAGAGGGGGAAGAACTTGCCGAACGTGAGGTGGTGCCCGGCGGAGAAGTCGTTGATGGACCCGTTCAGGTCGAGGACGACTCCGCCGAGGAGGCCGACGAGACGATCGGGTCCCATCCCGACACCGACTTCTGGTGTGCCTTCGCGGATGATCGACTCCGAGCCGGACTCCTCGATCGCGTCGATCAGGGCGTCGGCAACCGTGTCGAGGGCTTCGTCCCACGTGATGCGCTCCCATTCGCCTGAGCCACGTTCGCCGACGCGCCGCATCGGGTGACGGAGACGGTCGGGAGCCTCCAACTGGGCGCTCCAGGCCGCACCTTTGTTGCAGCCCATGGGGTACACGTCGGGTTCGTGAGAGTCGACGTCGGACTCGAGGAAGCTGCCCGCCACTTCTTCGCGGATCACCCTTCCGCCTTTGACGTAGACCCGGTAAGGGCAGCCTCCCGGGTAGCAGTCGACGCAGTGGGAACCCCAGGCAACCTCGTCGAACTCGACGAGCCGGCGGTAGCGGTCTTCCTGGGCGCGGATTCCGGCTGCAGGGGTGCGAATCGTGGTGGTCATGGTGTCCCTCCAAGCCCCCGGTCCCGACAGGCTAAGTGACCGAGGTCGGCCCAGCGCAACTCCGCGGGATGCCGGTCCCCAAGCGACATCGACGTGGGCGGATTGAGTCATCCCTACGATGTCTGGATCTGCCCAGGTGGATGGGGACGGGCCAGAATTGCCGGATGGTCGTTCCCGCGCGTCCTCCCGTCAGGGTCCTGTCGTTCCACGGTGCTGCGAGGACCGTGACAGGAAGCCGCTTCCTGATCGAGACGCCTGAAGCGCGAGTGCTCGTGGACTGCGGTCTCTTCCAGGGTCTCGCGGAGTTGCGGAGGCGGAACTGGAAGCCGTTCCCCGTCGAGCCCTCCGATCTCACGGCGGTCCTTCTAACACACGCGCACGTCGACCACAGCGGGTGGATCCCACGGCTCGCCGCCGAAGGCTTCGGCGGACCCGTCCATGCGACCCACAACACCGCCGACCTGTGCGGCATCGTCCTTCCCGACAGCGGGAGACTGCACGAGGAGGAAGCGACCTACGCCGGACGCCACGGCTACTCACGCCACACTCCACCGCTCCCGCTCTACACCGAGGACCAGGCTCGCGCATCGCTCGCTCTCTTCGAGGCGCACGACTGGGACACCCAGGTCGAGGTCGCCATCGGAGTGTGGGCGCTCTTCCGCCCGGCAGGACACATACTCGGCGCAGCCCAGATCCTCGTGGAGACGGACGAGGGGCCCTCGGTGCTCTTCAGTGGCGATCTCGGACGCCCGAACCATCCGGTCCTGCGCGAGCCGGCAGCACCCGCGAGCGCCGACGTCTACGTTGTCGAGTCCACCTACGGCGACAGGCTCCACGACGACGCCCGGACCCTGGAGCGATTCGCAAGCGCCATAGCGGCGACTGCCGCCCGGGGCGGCGTGGTCGTCATCCCCGCGTTCGCCGTGGACCGGACCGAGGTCCTCCTCTTCCACCTGAGGGAGCTCATGCGCGATGGTGCCGTACCCGAGATCCCCGTTGTCGTGGACAGCCCGATGGCGCTCTCTGCCCTGTCCCTCTACAGGCATGCGATAGCCACGGATGCAGCGGAGTGCCGGCCCGGACTTCACGTCGACGGCGATCCGTTCGATCCCGGGACACTCCACGAGGCTCACGACGTCGCCGCCTCGAAGCGGGTCAACGAGATGTCCGGCCCGCTCGTCGTCATCTCCGCCTCGGGTATGGCCACTGGCGGACGAGTGCTGCACCACCTCTCGCGGAGGCTCGGCGACTCCCGGAACACGGTTCTCCTCGTCGGCTATCAGGCCGCCGGCACGCGGGGCCGGCGACTCCTCGAGGGAGAGCGGATGCTGAAGATGCTGGGGCGCTACGTCCCCGTCCGTGCGGAGATCGTCGACGTGCCGGGGTTCAGCGTCCACGCCGATGCCGACGACCTCGTGGCCTGGCTCGCCCGGGCCGGGACTCCACCGCGTATCGTCTACGTGGTTCACGGGGAGCCTGCGGCGTCGGAGGCGCTTCGAGCACGCATCGAGTCGGAGCTGGGGTGGGCTGCCGTCGTCCCCGGCCCCGGGGAGCGGGTCCTGCTCCCATAAGCTCCCCATATGCGAGAACCGTCGTCCGGGGACGCAAACAGGTCCCACGCGGTCCGCCCTCACACAGCAGACGTGATCATCGAGGCGTATGGGCAGACCCGCGTGGACTGCCTCGCCGAGGCCGTTGCAGCCCTCGCAGAGGTGTACGCCGAGCGGCCATCCGACACGGATTCCGATGCGGACTCGGACCCGCACCCCGCGCCGTACGAGCGCGTTCGGGTCGCGGTCGGCGCAGACGATGCCCTGGGCCGGCTGCTCGAGGAGGCTCTCCTCCTTCTCGACTCACGTGGCCTCGTGTGCTTCGGGGCCGAGCTGAGCGATATCGGCGACGAGGTGGTCGGCGACCTCCTCGCGCTGGACGTCGCAGCAGTCGAGGTCACGGGGTCCGCGCCGAAGGGTGTCGCCGACCCCGAGCTGGAGCACATCGACGGCGGCGGCCACGTATGGCACGCCCGCGCGATCATCGACGTCTGACGGAGGGAGATCGCCAGGATGGAGACAGGAATCCGACTCGGCAGAATCGCCGGGATCCGCATCGACGCCAACTGGAGCGTCCTCGTGGTCTTCTGGCTGATCTCGTGGGCGCTCGCGACCGTGACACTGCCCGACCGCAGCCCCGATGAGGCAACTGCCGTCTACTGGCTCGGTGGGATCGTCGGGGCGTTGATCTTCTTCGCATCACTGCTCATGCACGAGCTGGCCCACGCCCTCGTCGCGCGGTCCCGCGGTGTCGCCGTCGAAGGCATCACCCTCTGGCTCTTCGGCGGTGTGAGCAAGCTCGGTGACGAACCTGACTCGGCGGGCGACGAACTGCGGATCGCCGTTGCCGGGCCGGCGACAAGCCTTGGTTCGGCCGGTCTCTTCTACCTACTCGCTTGGGGGCTGTCAGCGGCAGGCGCCCCCGACGTCGCAGTCGAGACCCTGGGCTGGCTCGGCCTCGTGAACCTGCTCCTCGGGCTGTTCAACCTTCTCCCGGGTGCTCCTCTCGACGGTGGCCGGGTTCTGCGCGCTCTCGTCTGGAGGCGCACGGGGGACAGGCTCGAAGGCACACGGGCTGCAGCTCGAATGGGACGCGGTCTTGCATACGGTCTCATCGGCCTCGGGCTCGTCGGCGTCGCCATGGGAGGCCTCGTCACCGGACTCTGGTTCATATTCCTCGGCTGGTTCCTCCTGAGCGCCGCCCGGGGTGAGGAGTCCAGCTCCCTTCTCCGCGCCGCGCTCGCCGACGTGCGGGTGAGAGACGTCATGACACCCGACCCCACGGTCGCACCGGCAGATGCCAGCGTCGACGAGGTCATCGAGAGCTACGTGATGAGGTACCGCTTCTCGGGCTTCCCCCTCGTCGGACCGGACGGCGAGATCCGGGGCCTGGTGTCGCTCGCACAGCTCAAACGTGTTCCGCACGAGGCCCGTCACACGACGCCCGTGGTCGGAGTGGCAACATCGCTTGACGACGTCCCCAAAGCCAGGCCCGAAGAGGGGCTCTACGACCTCATCGTGAGGCTCAGCCAAGCCGAATCGCTGCGGGCGCTCGTGTTCGAGGACGGGAGGATGGTGGGGATCGTCACGGCCACCGACGTTACGCGGGCGATCGACATCGCCAACCTCGTGGCAAGTTGACGGGCCAATGCGCTCAGGTCATCTCGAGCAAGGCGTCGATCTCACGTACTGCACCGAGCCGCTCGAGTGCCTTCGCCTCGATCCGTTCCACGGTTGCGACGCTGACACCGAGACGCTTTGCCGTGTCGGTCAGTGCGCAGGGAGACTCGCCTCCGAGGCCATAGCGCCAACTGAGGATCGTCTGCTGATCCCCTGGGCGGTCGGTCTGCTCGGCGGACCTGGGTACCTCCCCGATCTTCTGCTTCGTCCGACGTCGGTTCGGCGAGCCCGACGGGATCACACACTGACTCGACCTGTTCGTGTCTGCTCGGTGCCGGCCTTGTGGGGTCCGGCCCGGACGGGTCCTGCCGATGGCACTTATCCGGCCCGAGTACCGTGCCGATGACCGTCATGTATGAGTTCGTCAACTGTGCACCGCCCGCGTTTTCACATCACACGCAGGGTTTCGGTCGACCTCGCGCTCCTCATGGCGGGCTTTGGTCTCCTCATCGGGGTCGTCTTTCCCTTCTTCGTTCTTGTCTTCGGTGTCCCTGCCTCCAAAGCCCTGAGCTTCGCCTTCTTCGCCGCCTGCATTCTGGCCGGGCTCGTCGTGGGTGCCGTCAACTTCGGCCTGGCCCGCCTTGTGCTCGGTCGTCGGGCACGCACCTTGCGCGACCAGATGCTCCACGTCGCCGAGGCGATCAACGTGGCGACGTA
This sequence comes from Actinobacteria bacterium ATB1, assembly GCA_021404985.1. Taxonomy (GTDB): domain Bacteria; phylum Actinomycetota; class Acidimicrobiia; order UBA2766; family UBA2766; genus QWHP01. The sequence goes on along the minus strand of QWHP01000157.1, from coordinate 1,636 downwards.
CACGGGGGACTGGGCGCAGTGCAACGCCCAGGAGTGTGAACTGCCCGTGGACTCCGATGACGAGTTCGGCGAGAGTGCTGCAGCCTTCAACGAGCTCGTCCACGCACTGGAGGCTTCGCGGTTCATCCAGGAAGCTGCCGGGGACCTCGTGGATGCGCTCAACCAGCACCTCGATCTCGACGAGCTGGCTGGGGTCGCCGTGCAGAAGCTGCTGGAGATGAGCGGCGCCGACGCCGGTGCTCTCATCGCGATCGAGGACGCTGAACTCGAGGTCGTGGCGAGCACCGGGCTCGAGGACGGACAGGACCTCCTGGAGAGCTCGACATGCAACCGGGCCATCCGGGACTGCAGCACCGTATTCGTCGACCTGCCCGACGACCTCGTTCTCGACGCCGCGCTCGTCCGCTTCCGTCCGTCCTGGACCATGTGCATACCGATCTTGTTCCACAGTGTCGCGGTGGGCGTGCTCGTCCTCGCCGGGAGCCGTCCGATCGGAGGCGAGGTACGCAAACTGCTGGAGATGCTCGTGCCCTCCCTCGGCACGGCGCTGAAGAACGCGCTCACCCACGGCCGTCTCCAGCGCCTCGCCGCCGTCGACCCCCTCACCGGCGTCTACAACCGGCGCTTCGGCATGAGCCGCCTCGAGGAGGAGATGGGACGGGCGATTCGCAACGAGTCGGCCCTCGGCCTGCTCATGATCGACCTCGACCACTTCAAGGCAGTGAACGACACATACGGGCACCTCGTCGGCGACCGCGTCCTCAAGATGCTCTCGGGCACGATCCGCCGCTGTCTGCGTCAGGGTGATGTCGTCGTCCGCTACGGTGGGGAGGAGTTCTTGGCGGTGCTCCCGGGTGCCGACATCGACGACGTGAGCGAGGTGGCCGGACGCATCCGTCGCAGCGTCGAGGAGATGACGATCCGGGAGGGGAACCAGGAGATCAAGGTCACGGTGAGCCTTGGCGCGGCCTCGTTCCCCGGGTGCTTCGCCGACAACAGCGAGGAGCTAATCCAAGCCGCCGACAAGGCGCTCTACAGCGCCAAGGTGAACGGCCGTAACAGGCTCGAGCTCGCCAAGTGACCCTCCCACGGGCCGGTCGAGATCAGCGTGCCTCGGAACGGCGACGGGAACTTGGAATCGACACAATGGGGCCGATACCCCCGAGTCGGGCGCGACCACGTCGGACCGCCGACACCTGCGAGGGGGGAAGCATGCGGCGGTGATCTCTTCGCGTGCTCGTCTCGCCCTTCTGGCCTGGGTCCCGCCTGCTGTGGCCGAGTCCGGCTGGCCTCCCGTGGACCCGGTCCCCGGCGACTGCCACTTCGGCGTGGCTACCTGCGGCTTCCAGGCTCAGGGCTCGCCGCCAGACGGCAACTCGTTCCGCCACTCCGATGAGCGGACCCTCCCTTGAGCCATTTCGCTCGTGCCAGGGTGATAACCCGAACTCTTCGGCGATCTCTCGGTTCGTCCAGCCCTCGCAAGGCGCTCCACGACCTCCCGTACCGTGTCCGTCGTCATTCTGACCTGTGTGTGAGTTTTCCGCGGAGGTGGCCGGTTAATGAAACCAATCATGGCCGGTTCTCTTGGCGGTTCTGGTGTTGCTGTCGGTTGTGCTCGATTCGCGCTCTGCGTGAT
>QWHP01000156.1 GCA_021404985.1 Actinobacteria bacterium ATB1 | reverse complement strand
TACAGGATGCTCTCGGCCGAGGCCGGCGAGGGCGATGCGGCGCCGGTCGCCGAACTGGGCACGGACCCCGAGACGGCGTCGTTCGCCGCCGCTGCCGCCCTCGTCACGGACGACGCGCACAAGCAGCGCCTGCTCGAGATGGGGATGCAGGAGAGGTTCTCCGACGTCGAGGCCTTCCTCGCCTTCGAGGTGCGTCTCCGCGAGTCCATCCTGGCGCGCTGAGGTCCCGTGCCTGCTGTCGACCTCCCCTTCAGTGATCCTGGGGTACCTCGAGAACCTGGTCGAGGCGAACGATCGACTCGATTGTCACCAGACCTTCGAACGTTCTGTCGCTGAGGACTGCCAGGCAGTCGATGTCGGAATCCTCCATCGCCGCCACAGCCCGCCTGAGACTCCATGTGGTTCGGGTCACCGGCAATCCTGTTTCCATCACGTCTCTTGTCTTGACGGTGCTCCGTTCCTCCTTGCCCACCTCGGCCAGTGACCCGAGTCTCACCATGCCGAGGTAGGAGCGGCCCTCCAGTACGGGGAGCGCCGACTCTCGCGTCATCAGCATGTCCACGTTCAGCAATTCCTCGACCGTTGTATCCGGGGAGACTCCCTGCACGTCGCGGTCCATCGCTGCCGTCACAGACAAACGGAGGCGTCGCTCCAAGTGACCCATGCGGCGCTGCCGAATGTAGGGAGAGACCGACGCGTCACCCATCATGAGCTGGGCGATCGCGGTTGCGATGAGGCCTGGGACGACGGCACCGGGGCGCCCGGTGGCCTCGGCCACGAAGACGGCAGCAGCAAGGGGTGTGCGGTAGCCCGCCCCGAGAAAGGCGGCTGCGCCAACCATGGGAAAGAGGGTGGAGTGACCGAAACCGGGAGACATCCACGAGACCACCTCACCGATGATGGTCCCGAGTAACGCACCTTGTACGACAAGGGGGATGAAGACCCCGCCCACGCCGCCGCCGAAGAGCGTCATGATCGTCGCCGCCCCCTGAAGCACAAAGAGTGCAAGCAGAAGGAGCATCTCGTGGTCGAGCCGCGTGGCCCACTCGATCGCGGCATAGCCCGGGCCGAGCGTGAGCGGTTCACCGTAGAGCTGTGTGGCTATCGCGGCGAAGACCGCGAGGGACGTTCCCCCGACCAGGATTTGGAGCCAGATCTTGGGCAGGGCCCGGCCGTCCTTCGCCCACTCGATCAGCCTCGCGAAGACCCTGGCTCCGAGTCCACATGCGAGTCCGATGATGCCGCAGACGAGGATGTCGGAGAAGGTGAACTCGCTGACTCCCGCCACCCGGAGCAGAGGCCGCGTGCTCTCGATGAGGGCGAATGCAACGTAGGCGGAGGCGGACGAGACGAGGGCGGGCAGAGTCGCGTGCGCGGCAAAGTCACCTTGGTAGGGAACTTCCATCGCGAAGAGGGTTCCCGTCGCAGGCGCCTTGAAGATGGCAGAGACGCCTTCCGCGGCGCCCGCGACCATCAGGATCTTGCGGTCCTCCCTCCGGAAGAAGCGGCCCCACATTTCCTGGACGACCGTACCGGCAGCGGCACCCATGTAGATCGAGGGCCCCTCGTATCCGAGTGAGCCGCCCGTCCCGAGAGACGCGACCGAGGCAAGGATGCGGCCGGGGACAGGCCTCAAGGCGAGTCGCATGCTGGGCTCGTGGAAGTTGCGGATGTACTCGTCGGCAGTCGAGGGGGTGGCACATCGCGCCAGCCAGCGAAGGGACAGTGCGGCAAGAACGAGGCCGATTGCAGGCATGAAGATCGACGGCCTGCCAGGGGAGTCCCCGGACGTGCCGGAACAACTTATCTTGGACCAGCCAGTCGAATCCGGCGACCATCAGGCCCGTGGTGACACCCGTCAGGCCTGCCAGCAAGAGTGACCGCTGCCAGGTGTGCCGCAGCCTGCGTAGGGTCTCGGCGTCGAAGAGCCTGGACCGTCTCGATCGGGTTCCCGCATCGTCCCCGGAAGAGACTGGCTGCCCTCGAACGTGTCTCCTCAGCCTCCTCGAACTGAAAGATCCACCTTCCGTCACGGGCCTGTCTTCTCGCCGACATCGGTACCCGAGCAATTATGCACGGCCCGGACCGGCGCTCACCACGCGAAGTCGCGGATGACCGCCCAACTGTCGTCGCGCGTGTACTCCCACGCCCAGAAGGAGATCCCGACGGCTCCGGAGTCCTTTGCTGCCTGCATCTGGGCCAAGAACTGCTCGGTGGTGGGGTAAGTGCGCTTGCCCTCGATCGGGTAGGCCTGTCCGACGATCGACACCGGCTTGCCGAAGGGGGCGAGCAGCTCCATGGACGTGCGCATGAACGCTGCACTGTCCTTGGTGACACCGGACCAGTAGTTCATCGGCGAGAGGACGTCGACGAAGGCGGCGATCTCGGTGAACGGATAGCTCTTCAGGTGATAGTTCGGGTTCATGACGATCCCGATCAGGGGAGTGTCCGGCAGAGCGGCGCGTAGCACCGCTCCGTACTCGGCTGCGAGCGGTCCGCTGAGTTTGGGCGCGCGTACGCGCTCGATGTCGAGTCCGAGGGCGTCGACGTGGTCCCCCGTCGACGACGTGAAGTTGGCGATCGACACAGCGCGTGCCACATCTGCCGGGATGTCCTCCATCGCCGGGCCGTCGTAGGCGACGACACGAATCCCAGCTGCGTGGGCGAGTGGCAGGAGGCCGTCCAAAGTCTCGGCGGTGTAGAACCCGTCTTCGGAGTTGCCCGCCCTGATGACGAGATGTCGCAGGCCGTGCGCCTTGGCCATGGCGACCACCTCCTCCGGCGTGCCCGTCTTCTCCATCCTGTAGATGTACTGGCCCTTCCCCGAGACCGAGTCGACAGCCCTGTCCGTCCTGGACGCGGGCGCCTGCACAGGTTCCGTTCCCGGCGGCACCTGCCGCCCGACGGCAGATCCCTCCAGAGATCCGGGTCGGTCACTGCGGGACGGGTTGTCCGTGGGCTCTGCGTCGCTCGTGTTCTCGAGGTCCTCGAGCTCGCGTTCGATCCGGGCGACCTGATCCTGGCCACGCTCGGTGATGCCGCCACACGCCGCGCAGAGAACAGCCAGGGCGAGTGCGGTCGACAGTCGGAGAAGCAGAGATCTTGTCATCGGGGTACCCAGACACTATTCGACACTCAGGGGGTATGTTCCCGACTCAGAGCTGCGCGCCGTGCGCCAGCTCCTTGGCGAAGACCTCGAGCCTCGGGTGGACCTCGATCGACTCGGACCAGGTCCCGACGCTGCGGGCTGGGAGGAATCCTTCCTCCGACACCCACCCCTCGACGTGGCGCCAAGGAACAGTCTCGAAACGGGCTCGCGCCGGGTCGCGTTCCATTCCGGCGCGTATCGCTTCCGCCATCCCGACGGGCACGAGCTTGAGGCTGTCGGACACGACGACGGCACGCCTCCCGGCCGACTCTGCGGCGAGTGCGAGGGGCATCGACCCGACCTTGTTGACGCACCAGTCCGGGCCGGCGACGTCGGCCCCCATGACGACGAGGTCCGCTGTGGCGGCGGCAAGGGCGACGGCGGCGTCGTCGACGCGTTCGGCTGGTATGAGCCGGTCACGCAATCGGGCTGCGAGGGCGGCACCTTCCCCCCCGGGGTCTGCCCGGCAGATCATCAGGCGCCTGACCCGTCCCGCCTCGGACAGGGCGATGAAGGCGGCCTCGAGTGTGGAGCTGGCCGATGTCGTGAGCACCACGGTGCCCGGAGGCACGAGTCCCGCGAGCTCGTGCACGATGCGCGACCTCGCCCGCTTCGCCCGGGTCGCGAATGACCTCGCCGCCTCGTTCACGGCGTCGGCGGCGAGCTCGGGGCTCTGGGCGGCATCGGCAGCGATCAGGCAGTCGTTGACGAGACGCCAGAGCGGCGCCATCGTCCGCTGTCGCAACAAGAGGGTCTGGGCTGCCTCGAGGAAGGCAGAGGCGAAACGGGCCGGTTCGGTTTCCTCGCGGGTGAGCGCGGCGATGCCATCTGCGGCATTCAACGCGACGAAAGTTGCGCCGTGCTCCGCGTCGGAGGCGGCCGTTGCGATCGTGGAGTGGGCATCCACTCCGACGAAGCTACTCCCGCCGGCGCTTCAAGGGCAGTACTTCTGGGTGTAAGGCTCGACCTTCGTGGAACCGTCGGAGTAGGTGATCGTCCGGGTGACCTTGACTATCTCGCATTCGCCCTGCTCGGTCACCTGTGGTTCGCTCGCCGCCGCCTTGCGCCCGTCGGCCGTGCCCCAGAGGCTCACGGTGATGGACTTCTCCGTGTACGAGGTCCAGATCAGAACCGCACCGGGCGTGTCGTTGGTGAACACGAGATCCGGGGAGGGATACCCCAGCGTGGCCTCGCGGCCCTTGGGATACCGGCTGATGTACTTGGTGTGGGGCTTGTGCTCGTCGATCTGGATGCCGCTGAAGTAGAGGGCGTTGTAGAGAGTCGTGGCGAACTGGCTGATCCCACCACCCGGTGTCGGCGTCATCTCGCCCTCGACGATGGTCGGTGCGTTCACCCACCCCTTGGCCTCCGTGCGGCGCCCGATCGCCTTGTTGACCGAGTACTGCTCGCCCGGCATCACGACGGTGCCCCGCACCATGTCGGCGATCTTGTGGATGTTCTGGACGCGGGGCTGCCCGTCGGGATGCTCTGTCGTGAACTCGGCGAGCTTGTCCTCGACACCCAGCGCGGCGAGGTCCTCGGAGGTCGTGTCCGGCGGGACTTCTCCCTGGGGAAGGTTTGCGACGCGCCCGACCTGATCCGTGACACGCATGGTGTCGAGGAGCAGGTTCTCGGTCCCGGGTCCGCAGCAGCCGACACCCATCTTCCCTCGAACGATCTGGACTGTGTTCCCGACCACGGTGAACTCGGCATCCACAGGTGGCGTGCCGACCTGTGAGAAGCGGGGACGCAGGAGGGCAAGAGCAGCGTCACGGTCGACGGCGAACTCGAAGGCTGCAGGGCCGGGAACGGACCTCAGGAGCGAACCGAGCTCTTCGGCCGTCAATGTCGTCCGGGCAGGCTCCAACGTCACGTCCACCGGACCGGAGAGCAGCGTGCGGGCAGCCTCGGCCGCTGAGTCCGATGCCTCGGTGTCCGTGTAGCGGGGGGGCACGCTGACCGTGCGGAGAGAGACGGTACCCGGGGCGTCTTCCATCGACGCACGAAGGAGCCTCGATTCCGTCGTCTCGAAGTCGATCGCAGTGCCGGGGACGCCAGGGGTCAGGACGGGCCGAGTCCCCTCGAAGTCCACCACAGGCTCGACCGCTGCGGCCTTGGCCGGAAACGAGATCGAGTCGATCCACAGGCGCAGAGCGCGACGGTCGCTGTCTGCAGCCAGGGGAATGGTGATGCCGACGGTGCGTGCCCTGGCCCAGTCGACGAAGCGCGTCAGGGGGTTGCCGGACCGCCCGACGGACATCGCCCTGTCGGCTGCGGCCCCCTCGTCCACGCCCATCCCCAGGTCCGCCGGTGTCACCTCGCCCCGGGTCTCCTCCACCCGCCAGGCAAGCGGCCTCGCGAGCCTCTGATCGGCCGCCGTGCCGATCCTCTGCCGGGCGGTCGAGTCCGATACCCCTCCCACCTCGGTGTCGCCGACCCGGACACCCGTCAGGACCTCGCCCTCGTGCGCGAGGCTGTCGACCAGCCAGAGCACGCCGGTGACAACGAGTAGGAGGGCGAGCGCGACGAGTGGGACCCGCACCCAGGGGTTGGGTCGCCGGGTCCTGCGGACGGGCTCGGTCCGAGTGCGCTGGAGCGGAGGGGACGTTGATGTCACGAAGAGAAGCCGGTCTTCCAATCCTATTGATCGTGTGGGGGAGATTTCAGACCCCGGGCGCCGGTCCCCGTAGGATGCGCCGAGGCCGCGCGAGGGTGACATGGATTTCAACGAGTCCGACACAGAAGCAGAGTTCAGGGCAGAGGTCAGAGGCTGGCTCGAGTCCGTCACAGAGCCGGCGCAAGAGCGCGCCGTCCCGACGAACGCGATCGTGGCGGAGTGGGGTCCCGACGAGGAACGCGAGAAGATGGACGAAGCGCGTCGCTGGCAAGCGACGAAGTTCGACGCAGGGTGGGCGGGCATAACGTGGCCTCGCGACGTGGGGGGCCGCGGCGGGACGCTCACGGAAGCGATCATTTTCGCCCAGGAGGAGTCGAAGCGAGAGGTCCCGAGGGGGGAGCTCGCGGTGGGGCTCGGCTGGCTGGGTCCCATGATCGACGCCCTTGGAAGCGAAGCTCAGCGCCGTCGGTTCCTCCCACCACTGCTCCGTGGCGACGAGGTCTGGTGCCAGCTCTTCTCGGAGCCGGGCGCGGGGTCCGACCTCGCGGGACTCGCAACCGTCGCCGAGAGGGACGGATCCGAGTGGCGCCTCACCGGCCAGAAGGTCTGGACGACCTTCGCTCACATGTCGGACTGGGCCGTGTGCCTCGCCCGCACCGATCCCGCGGTTCCCAAGCACAGGGGCATCAGCGCCTTCGTCCTCGACATGCACCAGGAGGGGGTCGAGTGCAGGCCCCTGCGCCAGATGACGGGCTCCGCCAACTTCAACGAGGTCTTCCTCGACGGAGCGGTCGCGAGGGACGAGGACAGGATCGGCGAGGTCGGGGACGGCTGGCGCGCTGCGATGGTCACGTTCATGCACGAACGGACCGGGGTCAACGGCGCCGAGCTCGGTGTCGCCAAGCTCGTCGACCTGGTGCGCCGGTCCGGCCGTACCGGTGACCCGGTCCTGCGGCAGCGGGTCGCCAGGGTCTACTGCGAGGCACGGGCCATGGAGTTCACCGGCT